>JAQSYB010000269.1 GCA_029256365.1 Clostridia bacterium | reverse complement strand
TTTTTTAGCTTCTTATGTAATGGTTGCCAGTTTTTTTGATATAATAAATATGATTCATTCATTTGTCATTTTACAGCATTGCTGTAAACAGCTTTCTGTAATTTAATAAATATCACATTGGGAGGTATAACTATGCCATTAGTAACCACAACAGAAATGTTCAAAAAAGCCTACGAGGGCAACTATGCAGTTGGTGCCTTTAACGTTAACAATATGGAAATTATCCAAGGCATTGTTGACGCAGCAAAGGAAGAAAAATCTCCAATTATTCTGCAAGTATCAGCAGGAGCAAGAAAATACGCAAAGCATATTTATCTTACAAAGCTTGTAGAAGCAGCTGTAGAAGACAGCGGGCTTCCAATTGCACTACACTTAGACCACGGCGATGATTTCGAAATCTGCAAGTCCTGCATTGACGGCGGCTTCACTTCCGTTATGATTGACGGCTCTAAGCATTCCTTTGAAGAAAACATTGCTTTGACTAAGAGAGTAGTAGAATATGCTCATGAAAGAGGCGTAGTTGTTGAAGCTGAGCTAGGCAAGCTAGCCGGTGTTGAAGACGACGTAAAGGTAGAAGCCAAGGATGCAATATACACAAATCCTGATCAAGCAGTTGAATTTGTTCAAAGAACCGGCGTTGATTCTCTTGCAATTGCAATTGGTACCAGCCATGGTGCATACAAATTCAAAGGTGAGCCAAAGCTGGACTTTGAAAGACTAGAAAAAATAACAAACCTGCTTCCAAACTTCCCCTTGGTACTTCATGGAGCATCAACAGTTCTTCCTGAATTTGTTGAATTCTGTAATAAGTACGGCGGAAACGTTGCAGGGGCACAAGGTGTTCCGGAAAAGCTTCTTAGACAAGCGGCTCAATTGGGTGTTTGCAAAATAAACATCGATACAGACTTGAGATTGGCTATGACAGCTTCTATCAGAAAGCATTTGGCAGAAAATCCTGGGGATTTTGACCCAAGACAATATTTAAAGCCAGCCAGAGAAGCACTGCAAGCCATGGTTGCCCACAAAATGAGAAACGTATTAGGCAGCAGCAATAAACTGTAAGAATAGCATCAATACATAAAGAAGAAATAAATAATGGCTTAAAGTCGAAAGGCTTTAAGCCATTTGTTTATTTCTGTATTGCTCCGTTTCAAAATACATCAACTTTTCATCCAAGAATACTGTTAAAAAACACTTCCTAAAAGCAATAGTATAAAAATTGAGCCTAGCAGCCCTCTAAAGCCTGAATTTCCATAGCCTAAATAATTGCCATTCATGTCATATAGTCTAGAGCCTCTATATTGTCCGATTGGTGTTCCACCTCTTGCATAGACATATCCATCACGCACATATCCCCTTGGACTATAATAATCGTCATAAAGCGTAGTACCATCTGTATAACCGACGATGCGATTGTTGTTGTCATAAATTGCATTTCCTTCAACATAGCCTCTCAGTCTATAATCCCTATCATATACCTTTTCCATCCTTCCACCTCCTTTATGCTTTTTTCATTCCCCTAATATATATATGAAGCTTGACCGCTTTTGGTTAATACTTAAATGATATACCATTTAAAAACAAGGTTCTATTAAACAGTGATATTGATTTATGCAGAATTTATACTGTCATCCTGAAGGAGTAGCGACTGAAGGATCTTAAGATTCTTCACTGCGTTCAGAATGACAAGTTCTACAGTTGCATAATTAACAAGTCTGATGGCATATAAATATCAACATTGGACTTTAACACTGCCAAAAACAAATAAGTGATGATGCAAGGCTTATCCCTTGCATCATCACTTATTATCAATGTAATATTTATTTCTGAATCATCTCTGTAAAGCTTGGGCATTCATGCTTTAGCATAGAGTATATAGCCAAATCACTATAGCTTCCTCTTGCATAAACAGCCTGACGCTTCATTCCTTCATAGGTGAAACCGCATTTTTCAGCTACCTTGCGGCTGCCTGTATTGTTCATATCCGCATGAACCTCTAATCTATGTATGGTTTTGGTCTCAAATAGATATGCCGAAAACAGTCTTAGTGCTTCTGTGGTATAGCCTTTGCCCCTGTCTTCACTGCGAAATATGTTGTAGCCGATTTCAAAACCAGGCAGATAGTTTACTCCTTTAAAGAAGGCGATATCACCCAGCAATCTTCCACTTTTATTTGTAATAAGAAGGCTGCCGAATTCTTCATTCCAAAAGCCTGTCTCTTGATAACGTTTTCGATACATCACTTCATTTACCATGTTTGGATTGAGAAATTCTCCTCTTTCCCTCGTATCACTGAGCAAGGGTATCAGCTCTTCTAAATCACTTTGCTTCACAATTCGTAGATTGATTAATTTTCCTTCTATCATAATCTACTTCTCCAACTCTACAAGGATCCAATCTGTAACCTGTCTAACAATGGGTCCGCAAATTTCTTTGTGAAGCCTTTCCTTGTTCTGCGCCATGACCTCAGGATTTCTCAAATCTAGTCCTGTAATATCTCCACAGGAAACGGTATGATATTTCTCCTTAAACTTGTTGAAAATAATATCTGATGGTACATAAGAAGGATCCCTTGGTTCTTCATTGCTGCTTCTTCCCTTTGTCATTCCCATTGCAACAAAGGCAGCTGACAATGCACCGCAGTTGCTGGCATTTTTACTCATGCCGCTTCCAAAGGGGGTGGAGATCTTCAAGGGCATTTCCTTATCCATTCCCACGTGGTCACATACTGCCAGCACCACTGATTCGCAGCAGTTGTAGCCCTCATTAAAATATTTCTCTGCCTTGTTTTGTATTGCAATATACTTGTCAGACATTGTACCCCTCCTAAATTTAAAATAATAATTTATGCTGACTGGTACAGAGACCAATGCATCAACTCAATATGCACCTATTTTCCATATATCATTTAATAGGATCTTAAGTACATTGCTAAGATCCTTCGCTTTGCTCAGGATGACAAATGCTGGCACATAGATCAGTCTTACATGATTTCCAACCTGTCACTGATCCAAGTATCTATTTTCTCAATTACCTTATATTTTTCAGGATCATTTAATATTTCATGATAAAAATTCTCGTACAATACAAATTCCTTATCTTCTGAAGCAATATGGTCGTAAAATTGCTTTGT
>JAQSYB010000268.1 GCA_029256365.1 Clostridia bacterium | reverse complement strand
ATAGCTCTCAAATTTTATTAAAAAATCCTTCTTTGTTTGATTGTATTCTGACTCTATATAGACCCTCTCCAGCTCTTCCATATCGCCAATATCCTTGCCTTCCTTGTCATACAACCTATTGAACTGCTTGTAATCATGGGGAAATGCAAAGTATACAGCCAAAGCTTCATAATCTTCCTTTTCCAATGGATATATGTCATTGTAATGACCAATCAAATCAAGAATGCTATCCAAATCCCAGCCCTTCCTTCTCATAAGTTTAAATAAAAAATAGCCTAAGTCATGCATTTTTATATCAAAGGCAAAGCTTTCAAAGCCTCCTATATATGTCTGATTGTCAAAGGTGTGCAATATGTTATGTTGAGCAAAATCATGGTGTATAAATCCTTTTTTGCCTTCATCTCTCGCGTTTAGTCTTTTATATGAGGATTTATCAAGGAGTTTGATTGCATGGTTGGCATCCCTTTCACAGCTCTCCAAATACTGAACAATGATTCTGGTGTTTTCACTTTTGCTGTCTTTTTGCAATATTTGTGCCTTTGCAGCTTCAATTTCTCTCAGCTTATCTGTAAAACCTTGATTCCACCTGCCATACAGCTTGCGATGCTGTGTGTTGTATTTCGTGTCAAAGCCTTCTGCACCACAATGAAATTTAGCCAAAGCTTCTATAGATGCTTTGATATCCAACAAATTTAGATAGTCACTTTCTCTGCCATCCATCCATTTCGTCAGGTAATATTGACTGCCTTCATAGGTCATCAGTATTTCATTGTTGCTCTGGGGTACAATATCAAATATATTTTCAAATCCATTCTTTTTAAGATGTGCAGTCATTTCCTGCAGGATATGGATATCTTCAAAGGAAAGATTCATCTTCTTTAGACAATAAAATCCTTTGTTTGTTTCAATTCTAAAGCAGTTGCGCTCCGGTACAATCTGCTTCATTTTCAAATCCATCTTTTCAAACAGGTCTACATCCAAATCATAAGCAGCCAGCTGTTCCCGCTCCTTCTGCCTGTCCTCTTCCGTAAATATTTCAAATCCCATATATTATCACTTCCTTCAAGCCATGGGTAGGTTTTTTGCAGCAAGTGCAAAAAACTTTCAAGAAATCTTGTTATAGGGTTCTGTAGTCTTCCAAAACCTCAAGTACCACTGCCTTCCGCATTTCCTTTTTGATTGCTTTTTCCAGCTTATTCACCAGCTCTGCCTCTGTGAAGTTTTTCTTTCTTCCATAATAACGCTCTATTACCTTATAGAATCTCTTTGGCTGCAGCACAAAGGCTTGAATTACTTTGATAGATCTTCTGTCTAGCTTTATTATTGTTGAATATGCCTTTAAGGCTGCCATTACGAGCTCTGCCTTGTTGCTGCCTGTAAAGCTTTCCAGTAAAGTGGCAATATCTGCTTCTCTAATATCATAAGCACAGTTTTCAAGGTTGACGACGAAAACCTCATCCTTATCATTTAACAATAAGGAGTGACGCCTAAATTCACTGTGGATCAGCTGATTTTGCTTCATGGATTGCTGTACCTTCTCAAGATAACCAAAATTCCTCATAATAAGGTATGCGTTGAACATCTTTTCATAGAATTCCCCTGCATGCATTGCATAGAGCTTGTCAAAGCGGCTTAGGTCAGCTTTGTTTTCAAGATTCTTGTTAAATTTTCTTATATTAATTGAGTTCGCTTTAAACTTATCCATCCACTTGCCCCAATCAACTCTGGCATGACTGCCGGGAAGTGGTACAAAGTCTTGTCCTGCCTTGTGTAATAATGCCAAGGCTTTCGCAGCCTTTGCAGCAGCTTCTGGGGTTTTTATTTCCATAATACCGCCTCTAACATAATCCTGTATCACATATCTGCTGCCATTGAGGCTTACTGTATAGCTGCCAGACTGTGTTTTGTTAATTCTGCTCATATTGCAAAATCCTCGTTCTGCAAGGTACTCATAGGCAAAAGCAGCAAATTGAATTTTGGCTTCATCTCGTTTTACCTTCTTGAGCAATTTTATACCACAGTCTGTATATATAAGGATTCCATTGTCACTTTCATGGATGTTGATAACATGGAAGCTATATTCTGACTCAACAAGCTCAATTATTTCCTGTCTTTTTATCCTCGTATATCTCCTAGGCATAATATCATCCCTTTCAACTGTTATGAACTGCTATGTCTGTGCTTTTTATGGTTCTTGAGGTTCTTGCTTATGATCTTTTTCTTCTCACGCTCCAGCTTCTCCAGCTTTTCCTTTTGCTTGCTTATTTTTTTCAGCTGCTTGATATCCTCTTTCATTTGCTCTATATATTTTTCCAGTTGATTTACCTTTTTCTCAGGGGTTATAAATGCATCTTCTAAAGTCTCCACTTCGTCATATTTATTTCCCATAAACTTATCCCCCTACAATACTAATATTTCATTTAGGAATTTTTGTCGCATTTCTATATCAACAATTACCCTATTTAATCTCAACAAAAAATATTCAAAAGTCCAAGGCTGATGCTCCACATAATACTGCAGACCTACCTGCCAGAAGTCCTGTGGATATACCATAAAGGCCTTTATGACTCCTAAATCCTCATCGCTTAGAGCATAGTACTTGCTGTATTCGTTTAATATAAAATATGCCTTATCAATATCCCATACCCCGTGTCGCATATTCCTTAACACGATGCTTGCAACATCGTGGAGTCTGGTATCCATAATGCAATAGTCAAAATCTATCATATATATCTTATCCTCAGGGGTTCTAAGAAAATTGTGATTTGCCATATCATGATGGCAGAACTCTCCCCGTTCCTGACTCAACAGCGAAATCTTGCTGTATGCACTTTTGTTTAGAAGATCTATGCTTTCTCTTCCCTGGTTCCAAAAATAAGTCAGATTCTTGGCAAATATCCCGTCAAATTCATCTATATAGTCTTTTTCTTCTATGCATTTGCTGAATTCCAGCAGTTCAATGCATTTTCTATTAAACTTGCTAGTCCATTTATTATAAAAAACCCTCGGCTTTGCACCCTCTGGCGCCTTGTAGCCTATGGTAGCATCGTGAAAGGCCGCTGCGGTCTTGATGATGTCCTTTAGGTCCTCTTGCTTTTTGAACTTGCACTCCCTGCTTTCTACCCAATCCACTACATAATAAATATATTTATCATCTTCTACACATATGCTGCCATCTAGACATGAATTATAAGGTATCACTCTATCAAAGCCCTTTTGGTGCAAATAGTTCACAGCGGAATACATAAACAGAAAATAAGAAGAGCTCATATGTGCTCTTTTTATACATTTGACCCCTTTGTCCGTCTCTGCTCTGCATATATTCTTGATTTGTTCCATATTGTGTATTTTAAAGCCATAGCGCTCCTCGATGATGTTGAAATCCATTGCAATCCCTCCAGGCATTTTGAGCATCATTTTATAACCATTATATGTAAAAGCATAAAGATTTGTTCCTAAATAATTGAACAACATGCAAGGGCGAACCCTATTAAAATTTGCATGCACCCTTTCAACCTCTTCATCATATAATGAAAAGTGTATATTTAAAATTAAGTGAAATCGAATATAACCTTGGGGGTGCATTATGAAAATATGCGTCGATACCAGAGGAGCAAAATCCTATGCCGGAACAGGCATCGGAACTTACACTGCAAGACTTATGGAAAATATTATGTCAATTGATAATAACAACTCCTATACCTTTTTCTGGCCCAATGATGGCTATGACTTTATGTTGAATAAGGAAAATGTGAATATAACACTATTTGGGGACAAAAATAAGAGGTTTTGGGATGAAAGCTATCTCCCTTCTTACATCTCTCGCCGAGATTTTGGCGTCTTTCACCTACCCCAAAATGGTATGGGTCTTCCCAGAAATAAACAATGTCCTTATGTGGTCACAGTCCATGATCTAATCCCATATACCATGCCGGAAACCTGCGGCAAAAGCTATCTGGACAGGTTTGTGGAGCAGATGCCCTACATCGTTGAAGAAGCTGACAGAATCATTACTGTTTCTGAGTATTCTAAGCGGGATATTATGAAATTTTTCAATACTCCTGCTGAGAAGATTAAAGTAACTCATCTGGCCGCAGACAGTGGATTTAAGCTTATGGATAAGCAAAAAGCTTGGGACTTTCTGAAAGAAAAATACAATTATACCGGGGACTATATATTATATCTGGGAGGCTTCAGTCCCAGGAAAAATGTTGATGGCTT
>JAQSYB010000267.1 GCA_029256365.1 Clostridia bacterium | reverse complement strand
CATGGGTTACACAGACGACCTCAAGCTCCTGGTTCGCAAATAGCTCCGCCGTAGAACCTGTGTTTGAAGCTACGACAACATACTTAATATTCCTAAGCTTTGCTGTCTGTATTGCCAAATTCACCGTATCATTTGTACATTCCACACCGATCTTATCCCAATACATCTTAATCCCTCCAATTATAGAAATTTATCGCCTAAATATCGCTTTATCTGCTCTCTGTCACCAAAGGCATCCAATACAATTGGTTCTCTATCGGAGTCCTCAAAAACGATTTCTACCGTTGTATCTCCATCTTTAAACTGCAGAGCTACAGTCTTTTCATCTACTTCTCTATATTTGATATTTTTTCTCACCTTTTCCTTCTTCTGAAACTCTCTCACAAATATGCTTCCTGTATCTCTTATAACTTTTACGTAGTGCATTATATACCTCCTATTTATTCATAAGTATGGGGCACTCGATCCCCTAATATATCCATTTTAGCTTTTACAGCTTTTATCATGCTCAAATCTATTTCCGCAGTGATAATCTGCTCTTTGTAATCACTTTGTGCAATGATTTCTCCCAATGGATTGATAAGCATTGACCCACCCATAAACTCATCGTTCAGCTGCTCTCCAGCCCTGTTTACTGCTGCTACAAACATTTGATTTTCAATTGCTCTTGCTTTTAACAGGGTAGTCCAATGATCAAGTCTTGCCGCAGGCCATTGTGCCGGCACAAACAACAGCTGGACACCTTCTAAAGCCATTTTCCTAGTCAGCTCTGGAAATCTTAAATCATAGCAAATTATTATACCACATTTTACTCCATCCATTTCAAAAACACAGTGTTTCTCTCCAGCATTCATATATTTATGCTCTTCCATAAGCTTAAACAAATGTATTTTTTGATATTTTGCTATATTATTTCCCTTACGGTCAAAGGCATATGCAGTATTATATACCTTGCCATTTTCCAAGCTGGCAAAGGAGCCTGATATGATATTTATGCTGCTCTCCTTTGCTTTTTTGGAAATGATATCTAATGTGGGCATCCCTTCTTGATCACAGATCTTAGTGATATTCTCCAGTTCATATGCTGTAGTCCACATTTCAGGCAATACCAAAATATCAGTTTGCTGCAGCGCCGCTTCCTCTATCAACCTTACAGCGTTCTCCCTATTCACTTGAGGCTTGCCAGCTGCAATTTTCATTTGCAGAAGTGAGATTCTTATATTCATTATTTTTATTCTCCTATTACAAATCTTATCTTTATTTTACTATAAGTAATTATTTCATTCAATTTTAGGAAATATTATCTCTATATAATATCTTTAACAGTTTATCGTTATAATATCTTAATAAATAGAATTGTGGTGATTGTATGCAAGAAATTGTATCTAAAAGACTTGATGATAATTTTAAATATATGAATGAGAAATTTAGCGATTCTCCTGATGTGAAGCGACAAAAATTAATCCTTAAGGACGGTACTCCTGTGCTGCTTGTATATGTGGAAGGTCTCGTTGATGTCAGTCTGCTGCAGAGGGATGTCATTCCTAATTTAATGCAATTGGATAGCAGCAATGTATTTGATGAGAGTATGCAATATGCAAATCTTCCTTCTGCCAATACAACTCTTACAGATCGCCTTGAAGTGTTAATGACCTATGTATTAATCGGATGGCCGATTCTATTTATTAATGGCTTCGACAGAGCAATCGCTGTTAACTTAATAAAGTTTGAAAAAAGGAGCATTTCAGAGGCCAAGAACGAAAAAAATGTAAAAGGCTCAGATGAAGCTTTTATAGAATCTATAAGTGTCAATATTGCTACCTTGAGAAGAACAGTGAAAACCAATCGACTAAAAATAAAAATGATTACTACTGGAGATATTACCAATCAAACAGTAGCCTTGATATATATTGAGGATTTGGCAAATCCCCAAAATATTGAGGCCTTGTATAGAAAAATTGATGAAATATCCTACGATGGATTATTTGATGTTTCATACATTGAACAGCTCATAGCCGACAATCAAATCACTCCCTTCCCACATTATATGACAACAGAGCGGCCTGACAGAACACTCTCATGCCTATTAGAAGGCATGGTGGCGATTATGGTTGATGGTTCATCCAATGCTTTAATGGCACCTGTTACATTTTTCTCCTTCTTCCAAGCGCCGGATGACTATAACGGCAATTGGCTGGTGGGTTCCTTAATCAGGCTCCTACGAATGTTTGGATTGGTCATTGCACTATTTTTACCTGCTTTATATATCGCAATCGTTTCCTATCACTATTATATGATACCGCTAAATCTCCTTATTCCGCTTGCTGAGTCAAGAGCAAAGGTACCCTTTCCTCCAATTATTGAGGTACTTATATTGGAAACAACCCTGGAAATGCTTCGGGAAGCAACCATTAGACTTCCTACATATATAGCCATGTCTCTAGGTGTTGTTGGTGGTTTGATTATAGGTCAAGCAGCAGTAGATGCAGGTATTGTAAGCAACATTATCATTATCGTGGTTTCTATCACTGCCATTGCATCCTTCATTATACCGAATTATGACATGGCACTAACAGTAAGATATATTCGCTTTATCGTAATGTTCTTTGCATCTATTTTCGGGATTATTGGCGTAGTAATTTGTGCAGTATTTATCATTGCACATTTGGTTGTATTAGAATCTCTTGGCGAGCCATACTTTAAGCCTTTGTTTCCTTTTAGACTAAATGACTTTAAGGATACATACTTGAGACCTTCCCTTAAAGCTTTAAGGAAGCGCTCCAGTATCGCTAATCCTATAGATAAAAGCAGGGGGAAAAAATGACGAATTTAAAAGGCAACGATATCAGTCCTGGTCAAGTTTTTATATTTGTGGTGTCCGGTCAAATCGGCTTTGGAATACTAACCATGGCATCCACTCTAGCTAAGGATGTAGGCCATGATGGTTGGATTGCAATAGCTTTGGCAGGTATGATAACTGCAGTTTTGATTTGCTTAATTGTGGCTACACTAAAACGGTTTGATAATCTTTCCATTATAGAAATCAACAACATTATTTTTGGCAAATATCTAGGGAGATTTCTAAGTGTTTTAGCCATAGCATATTTGACTTACACCGCCGTATTAATGCTACGAAATTTTAATGCTATTATTCGGCTTTCTGTATTAAG
>JAQSYB010000266.1 GCA_029256365.1 Clostridia bacterium | reverse complement strand
TTGGATTATTTAGGTGTAATGTTGGGTCTAAGGGGTCAAGCCATATTCAGTACCCAAGCATTGTATTACATTATAGAATATAAAGTGGAGTTTATCATTGCTATTGTTGCTTCGATGCCCATCTATCCTATACTTCTTGTCAAATTGGAAAATATGAAAAACAAAGCCCTGGGCATAATCAGTCGCTATTTTAGATACTTTGCTTTGGTTGCTCTTTTTGGAACTTGCATCATGTACTTGATAAATTCTACCTTCAACCCATTTATATACTTTAGGTTCTAAGGAGATAGGAAGATGAAAAGGTTAGGACAAACAATTTTAATTTTGATATTCATATTGATCATTTTTGCGATGCCGGTTTTAACAAAGCTGCAGAAAAATGAAGCTGTTTCGCAGGTTGAAAATAGGAAGCTGGCAGAGGCACCAGTGCTTACCATAGAAACCCTATTAAATGGGAAGTATTTTAGCAAGTGGGAGACCTATATCGCAGATCACATATATAGAAGAAATGATTGGATTGAAAACTACACATTCTTAAATATATTTTTATTGGGCAGATCTAAAATAAATAATATTGTTTTGGGGGAGGATGGTTTTTTACTGCCTTTTAACCCTCACAAAGGAAATGATACTTTTAATAGCGAAGCCAATCTAAGTGAAATGGCGAAACAACTGAAGGAGCTGCAAATCGAAATTGAGCAGGTTGGAGGCAGATTTTGCTTTGTGGGAATACCTGGTCAAGCATCCATCCACAGAGATAAGTATCCCAGACACTTTCAGAGCAACGGACAGCTTTTGGATAAGGCAGAGGATTTAATGTATGAAAATTTAGAGAAGCAGGGCATAGAATATATTAATATGTATAGGGTATTTCAGAACAATCCTGGTAAGGAGTATTATTATAGAACAGACCATCATTATAATTTTGAAGGAGCATACCTTACCTATTATGAAATAATCAAGAAGCTTCATCAAGAAGCTGCAGTTCAGGTCGATGCACCAGTTGAAAAAGGTGAGATGAACATTACGACCCTGCCAAATCCTTTTGGAGGATCGCGGAACAAACAGATTTATAATCTTTATCCCAAGGAAGAGCAAATTCAACTTGGATATTTTAAGAATCAAATTCCTTATGAAAAGTATACAAATGGCAAACCTGATCCAAGGTTTTACTTTTACAATGAAGACCCAAATTCAATCATAACCTATAGTGTGTATATGGGAGGGGATTTGGCAGAGACTGTGATAAAAACCAATCGATCAGAGCTGCCTAAGCTGTTGATTTTTGGTGATTCCTATACAAACGCTATAGAGCCATTGATGTATTATCACTTTAATGAGACAAGGATACTGGATTTAAGACATTATAATAAAATGAGCCTTATAAAGTATATTGATGAATATAAGCCTGATATGGTAATCATGGTCAGAGATGATGGAAACTATGGAAATCTAACTGGCAATGGAAACTTTAAGGGTGAAAATACAAAGTAATAAAATGAATATTTATTTTGGGGGAATCGAAATTGGGGTTTGATATGAAGTCATGGCATACCTATGCCATTTTTGCAGCCTGTATAACGCTTATTGCAGCCTGTGTGTTGTTAAACATTTCATTGATTTTTGGATTTGCTGCTGGAATATTATTGTGCTGCTGCATATTTGTATACAATGGCTTTGGCATTGCTGAATTGATGGGTATGATGAGAAAGGGCTTAAGTGAGTGCAAAATATTATATGCTTTGATACTTCTTATCGGGGTTACAGTATCAATTTGGATAGCTTCTGGTGTAGTGCCCTCAATGATTTACTATGGCTTTGAATATCTAAAGGAAATGAATTTTGTGTTGGCGGCTTTTTTAATCATATCCATATGCTCAATATTTATGGGTACTGCTGTAGGAACTGTTAGCACAATCGGTATAGCAATTTTGGGCATAGGAGGCGGCTTGGGAATACCGATGCCAGTGCTATTGGGAGCAGTGGTCTCCGGAGCTTTTATTGCAGACAAGCTATCTCCTATTTCTGGGCTGATTAATCTTACAATTTCAACTGTCAACACAGATTATAAGTCCATGTTAAAATCTATGGTGGTGACCCTGTTGCCTACCATGGTTATCAGTTCAATGATCTATTATGTATTGGGCGTGAAGTACAGAGTGGGTTTGGACCTGACTAAGATTTTGGAGCTGCAAAATAGCTTAAAAGAAGGCTTTTTTATATCACCTTGGCTTTTGTTGATGCCTTTGTTGATTGTAATAATGTCTATGCTGGGAGTGAAAATTATATATTCGATTATAGCAGGATTGTCTGGAGGTGCAGTGATAACCGTAGCATTACAGCATTTGAGCTTTGTTGAAATATCAAGAGCAATTATGTTTGGCTATCGAGCTGCTACTCCTTCACAACAGTTGAATGAGCTGCTGATAAGCGGCGGGGTAGTATCGATGATTGAGGTAGTTTTTATTGTTATGGGTGCAATTGCTTTAAGCAGCTTGCTTGAAGGCACAGGGCTTATAGAAAGAGTAATGCGAAAAGTAATAGAGGCAACCAATAACAAGGGAAGCTTAATTATAAATACAGGCATCATCAGCAGTATTTTAACGATAGTTACTTGTGATCAAACAATGGGAATCGTGCTTCCTGGCAGACTGCTGCGACACAAATATGATGAACTGCATCTGAAGAGAGGGATATTGGCTCGTACAATTTCCGATACAGGAACCATCATAGCTCCCTTGATGCCATGGAATATCAATGCATTGATAATAAGTGTCATAGTAGGGTCTGCCATTGTTTATCAACCCTATGCAGTACTTTGCTATATATCTCCAATGGTTACTTTAGGGGTAGGGCTCTATCATAAGTATCACAGCAAGTAGATCAGATCCTTTTCTGACTATTTGACCTATATTTGAAGTGTCTAATATATATCAAAGGTTGAGTTGATGTTAAGAAAAATACTATAATGATAGTGGATTTATGAAAATAGAATATAAAAGGCAGAATCCAACTTAGGGGGTTATATTATGGAGGAAAATCGCAAAGCGCTGCTGGCGTATTTAGCCGTATGCTTTTTCTGGGGCTCTACCTATCTAGCGATAAGAGTAGGTGTGCAGGATACACCGCCATTGTTGTTTGCTGGTATTCGATTTATTATTGCAGGGGCCATGATGCTGTGCTATTGCAAGCTGAAAGGCTATGAATT
>JAQSYB010000265.1 GCA_029256365.1 Clostridia bacterium | reverse complement strand
TGGTTTGCAACATATACTCCTGCATTTGTCGCTTCAATAATTTCTCCAATTGTAAATATCAATCCCGATAGTATAAATAACCAAAAGCTGCTTACAAAACCCAGCATACCAAATCCTACAGCGTAGAAAACGCCAGCAATGGCTATGTTTACAACAGGTCTAATTTTCCCCGTCAACTTTATTGCAGGTATGGTCAGTGTGATGACAACGATGCCTGTAAAACTCATCAAATAGCCAAAATACTCCGGTCCGAGCTTATCACCAAAGGTCTTCGCCATTTGTATTGGAATCGCAAAGCCTATGCTTGCATAAACCAATTGATTTATCGTTCTTCCTACAAGGAAAAGCATTAAAGTAGGTCTTTTTAACAATGCCTTATGTACACTTGCATCCTCTGCAGATTCATCATCTGCGATTTGCTTGCTGTTTTCGATTTCTTCTTCCGTTGGAGAGGTTTCTTTAATAAAGAATCCAACTAAAATTAGCGAAATCGCTATAGAGCCTGCGTTTCCAAAAAATATGAGTTGTGTATAGTTGTTATAAAGAAATCCTGCTATGGTCGGTCCAACTGCAAACCCAAAATTAATACCCATATAGAGCAAGGAGAAGGCATGCTTCCGATTTTCCTTATTTGTTAAATCTGTTACCATGGCTGAGTTTGCAGGCTGCGCTGCCCCTCCAAAGAAACCTGATACAGAAAGAAGGATCGGCACCCAGATTGAGTTGCCTAGAAAAGCACAAGCAAGATAAAGCAATGCAGCGATACCTTGAAAAAACAGCATAAGCTTTTTTCTTCCATAATGATCTGCCAGTTTACCTCCAACAAGAGAACCTAGCATTGAGAGAATTGCTGCTGCTATAAAGAAGTTACCCGCCTCACTGGCTGATAATCCTATTTTCTTAGTTAAGAACAATGTTAAGAATGGATATACGAAATTGCCCATAGAATGAATGATTCTAACAAAAAAAAGAATCCAAATAGATTTAGGAAGGTCAAGATAGCCTCCAAATCTTTCTCTAATATTCACATTTTAGCCCCCTCTAATTAAATACATATTTAATTTTACTATAAATAACGCAATATTTTAACCACCTAAAAAAAATAACCAGAGTTTATATATTTACAGTATACATCGCGAATCCAATGTATACTGCAAAATAGATTACTCCGGTATTAAAGCATTTCAGTTATTTTATCATATAACTCCTCTGGGGTGTCTGCTTCTATATACTCATCATCAACTAATGCAAAGGGCTTTTCCGCACAATCTCCACAATATCCAAGGCACGGTTCTACCTCTGCTTCGACTTTATCATCCTTTAGCCTATTGATTACATCTTCGGCGCCATGAGCAAAATTGTTCTCACAAAACTTGATATCTGCCATGTATCTCACTCCTTTATATTTTCTGTGCTTATTATGTCATTATATAAATAATTCATTCATTATAATTCCTTATCTTCATAAAATATTCATATTTTTAGTGCAAAATAGACTTACAAACAATACAAGGAGGAAATAAAATGAAAAAAACAATAATAGCAGTAACCTTAGCAGCAATACTAATCATGGCATTAGGGGTTGCCGTTTATGCCGAAGGCATTGAAACAACAGCTCCACAGTGGTTTACAGATATGATTACTTGGAAAAAAGATCAAATCAAACAAGCTGTAGATGCAGGACAGTTAACAGAAGCACAAGCTAAGCTTTACTATGAAAGAATTGATCAAATGGAGAAATTCCATATACAAAATGGTTTTCCTAATATGATGGGCTCTGGTTCTGGCCTTGGCGCCTGCGGCAGAGGTTACAACAAGGATGCACAAAATAACAATATCAACTTTGGTCCCGGTATGATGAACGGGGGATTTCAAATGATGAGGGGTAGGCTATAGCCTACCCCAATTTATCGCCTTTTTTTACTTTTCGCTCAGGTTGTATCAGCACGACTCCCTGTTCAGAATATGTTCCCAATACAAGCACCTCTGATATAAAATCTGCTATTTGTCTAGGTGGAAAGTTTACAACCCCCATGACCTGTTTTCCTATTAATTCCTCACTGCCATAGCATTCCGTAATTTGAGCGCTGGATTTTTTTACTCCAATTTCATCTCCAAAATCTATCCACAGCTTATATGCAGGTTTTTTTGCTTTTTCAAAAACCTCTGCCTTAATTATTTCACCGACTCTAATATCAAGCTTAAGAAAATCATCAAAAGTAGCCATACGATCACTCCTGTTTGTTTTTTACTTCAATTGCATTGGATGGTTTCTTTATATGCTCATGATTTTTGACATGCTCCATGCAGTACTCATAATCTCCCTCACATTGGTCACAATACCTAAATTCCATATTTGGGTCATCCTTCTCAGTCTTTCCACAAACTGTACATTTATGATATGTAAAATCCCTTGGAATATCCGCTCTGAAGCGCTGTCTGCTTTGATGCACCTGCCTGTTGCTTTTGGCTCCTGACAGTATATCTCCTCCAAAGAAAATAAAATAGTTGATTAATGATACGATGGCCGCCATCTTACTAGGCATACTGCCTGTTAAAACGGTATATATGATAAAGGCCCATTCAAGCATTGCCAAATATTTAATCTTTACAGGAAGTATAAAATATATCAATAATTCATAGTTGGGATATATTCTTGCAAAAGCAAGAAACAGAGATAAATTTATGAAAATTGGCGTTGTTGGAATTCCAAATATTAAAGATACTGCTATTGTTGCAAATATACCTAAGAAGTAGTATGCGTTAAACCGAAAGGTACCCCATTCGTTTTCTAAGGCGCCCCCTACCATATAATAGAAATATAACGTGAAGAATACCCAAAACAAGCTCAGGCTTGGAGGTATTGCAACAAATGTAAACAGCCTCCATATTTCACCTTTGAATACCAGCTGGGGTATCAGCACCATCTTAGAATATGCAAACCCCGTCTGATCTAGTCTGATCAATACAAAGGCAGCAGCGTTCAGCATAACGATATATGTCATAAGGTTCTTAATTGCAAACCTTCCAAATACTTTCTCCAATTTATAAAGCCATTTCATTTATATTTCCTCCCTTGAAGTTATTTCCAACGACTATTATTCTAGCATAAAAGCATGAAAGATTAAAGGGTCGGCAAATCACCGACCCTAAGGCTTTTTTATGTACATTCTACCAAACCGCTTTGTGACAGCCATTGGAAACTCTGATTGAAT
>JAQSYB010000264.1 GCA_029256365.1 Clostridia bacterium | reverse complement strand
AAAAAACTGTTCTTCTGATACGATTTCTTCTATTCTCGCTCTAGATATACCCTCTACCAATACCCGAATGGTATCTCCGGGCAGCTTTAACAGCTGCTTAATCTTTGATATCGTCCCTACTTCATAAAAATCCTCGATGCTTGGAAGATCCGTTTGTGCTTCTTTTTGAGTAACCAAAAAAATCAGCTGATCATTGATCATAGCTTCTTCTAAAGCCCTTATGGATTTTTCTCTGCCCACATCAAAGTGCAAAACCATATATGGAAATATGCCCAATCCCCTTAGTGGTAATAAGGGTATTTTTCTTTTATTATCATTTTGATTCGTCATTCTTCTCACTCCTGTAAAGTACCTTCGTCTTATTATTTGAAGCTTCCTGCTGCCATTCGTACTTATTTTAATTTGCACAATACTTATGGTACAATGCATCAAATGAATTATACCATATTGTTCCTGCGACTTTGTATGATAATTATATCTTTATCAATATATTTTATCAATATTTGATTTCGATTTGTCTATCGCCCTTTACCTGCATCGTTGCTGTTTGTGACAATGGCTGCGCTGTAAGCAGACCCATGTCCATGGTGGATATGCTGGTTTGATCCAATTGGGGTTTTGAACTTAATGCTAAGTCAATGACTTCATTTATATTATCAACGGGTATGACCTTTATGGCAAAATCATTAAATATATGCTGCCAATTGTCCTTTGGTATAATCACTCTTTCTACTCCCGCTTGCATTGCAGCTTCTATCTTTGCCACTACTCCACCGATTGGCATAATCTTTCCACGTATAGAAACCTCACCAGTCATAGCTACCTTGTTATCCACAGGAATATTGTGAATCGCAGAATATATTGCTGTTGCGATTGTTACACCAGCCGAGGGACCATCTACCGGCGTCCCACCTGGAAAGTTCAAATGTATATCATAATTGGCAGGGTCAGTTCCTAAATACCTTTTTAGTATCGTTAATACATTGTCAACAGACCCCTTTGCCATACTTTTTCTTTTGATTGTTCTTCCCTCACGAGAACCAATTTCTTCTTCTTCTACCACACCTGTAATTACGATTTTACCCCGTCTTCCGCCTACCCTTACTGCAGTTGCTTCAAGCTCCAATAATGTCCCGATATTAGGTCCAAATACTGCTAATCCATTGACATATCCAATTAGCGCTTCATCGTTGACCTTTTTATCTGGTCTTGGACTGTATTGACCATTGTTTAGCACCCATTCAATATCGCTGATTAAAATTTTGCTGCGCTGCTCCAATATATTTATCCCCACAGCTGTCTGAATCATATTTACTGCTTCTCTTCCGTTTGTGGCATATTTTGCTATGACTTCAGAAACGCCCTGCTGCATATCAAAACTTATCTTTCGAGCTGCATTTTCTGCTACCAATTTTATTTCACTTTGGGTAAGGGGACGGAAATATATTTCCATACATCTAGAACGCAATGCTGGAGGTATGCTCTCTGGGCCGCGAGTTGTAGCGCCAATCAGCCTAAAATCAGCAGGCAGTCCATTTTGAAATATATCATGTATATGGTAAGGAATGTGCGTATCCTCAGAATTATAATATGCACTTTCTAAAAATACCTTCCTATCTTCCAATACTTTTAATAATTTATTCATCTGTACAGAGTGCAGCTCTCCTATTTCATCTATGAATAGTATCCCCCCATGAGCCTTTGTTACAGCTCCTGGTTTGGGCTGCGGTACTCCAGCGGCTCCCATGGCTCCGGCTCCTTGATAAATTGGATCATGGACAGAGCCAATAAGAGGATCTGCAATGCCTCTTTCATCAAAACGCACAGTAGTGCCGTCTATTTCTATGAATTTCGCATCATTTCTAAAGGGACAGCCTACGATTTTCTTTGCTTCCTCTAACACCAGTCTTGCTGCTGCCGTTTTACCAATCCCTGGAGGTCCGTATATAATTACATGCTGTGGATTTGGACTACATAAAGCCGCCTTTAAAGCCTTTATTCCATTTTGTTGACCAATGATTTCCTCAAAGCTGGTCGGTCTGGTGAGTTCTGATAATGGTTTTGTAAGCTTTATCTCTCGTAATCGATGAAGCTTTTCCATTTCTTTTTTTGATTCCTTTTCTACTACTACCTTGCTGCCTTGCTGGTTTTTCAGCATATTTAAAAAATATAACCCTATTACCACAGCAAAAAAGAATTGAACAATGAAAAAAACTTGTGTCATAGTTGATGCCTCCTTTGTAGCTCCATGTGTTATTTGCATTATTTTGATTAAACTATGTAAATAAGTGTGTAAAAGGCTGTTAAATCCAATAATGTTGAATTATAATAGTATTGTTACTTAATAATATTATTTGCTTAGGGTATTTTTTTATCCTGTAAAACAAGCTTATATAAAGCAAAAAAAAATGAGGTGTGACAATGCCATTATTAAAGGTTCATATAAGTTCTGCTGAAGCACCTGCCAACAAGTCATTGCTTGTAAAGCGACTGAAAGAAGTAATGATAGAAAAGCTTCAAATCAACGAAAAAATTGGACAAGTTCTTTTGTACGAAACTTCTCCACAGTTTAGAGCAATATATAATAATAGAAGCAATCATTTTGTTTTTATAGAGGTCTCACTATATCCAGGCATCAGCTCCGAAATAAAGCAAGATTTTGTAACGGGTTTGGTAGAAGCGGTAAAAGGAATCTTCAAAATTGATGTGAGTGATATAAACTGCTGCATACAGGAAATCCCATGTAATAACTGGTATAGTGGAAACGAAATCCTATAAGAAGTATAAGAATAACTTACTTAGTAAGCTAATATTCCTTATCGTTGCATCATCATAAAAAAAACAGTATTATAAGTGAATATAATACTGTTTTGATTTATATTGAAACATGTTCACTGCCTGCTATTTTTGGAGATTGTGTTGCTTATATCAATTTAATGATTGATCCTGGTCCTGGTGGATCTTCGATGCTTGCCAGATAATTTTTGGCAATTCTAAATCCTGGTCCCGGTGGATCCTCTATACTTGCTAAATAGTTCTTAGCAATGATTGATCCTGGTCCTGGTGGATCCTCGATGCTTGCTAAATAATCATTGGCAATTCTAAATCCTGGTGGATCCTCGATGCTTGCTAAATAATCATTGGCAATGATTGATCCTGGTCCTGGTGGATCCTCGATGCTTGCTAAATAGTCCTTGGCAATGATTGATCCTGGTCCTGGCGGATCCTCAATGCTTGCTAAGCCGATGCTCGCTGACAAACTAAGGATGCAAAGAATACTCACTAACATTACAACGAATAGTTTTTTCATAATTTTCTTCCTCCTTAAATTTTTTATCACGGTAAACATTAATTATTACTTATTATATTAACTAACAATTACCTATATGTCAAATAATATCATTCCTTATAATATTTGGCACATATGACAAATTATTACATATTAATGCTAAAACTTGTAAATATATATACAAGTATATTATCAATTGTGCTATAATAATATTTGCACATAATAACACGGGGGTGATATATATGCTTACATTAGGTCAAAAAATAAAAGCAATTAGAAAAGAACAGGGTCTGACTCAAGCCGAGCTGGTGGAAGATAGGATTACAAGGAACCAACTGAGCCTTATAGAAAATGGCATCAATAATCCATCCATATCTACACTTGAGTTTATTGCCAGACGATTAAATGTTCCGATGTCATACTTTTTATCAAATGATGACTTCTCTCTGCACAAATGTCAAAGGCTTTTTACTCGGACTGAGGCCCTCCTCGAAAACGAGGATTACAACAGTGTGATATCCGAAATCGAAGAGTTTCTCAACAGCATCAGCAACCTAGACAATAATCTCATGGGAGATTTCATAGGACGTTTGTATGCGCTCTTAGGAATTGCTTATTGCAAGTTGAAGAATCCACATGCCAAAGACACTTTATTGAAAGCCTTAGAATATCTAGAGAATTCAGATCAAACTTCGTATTTATGCAAAGCCTACGATTACTTAGGGGTAATTCATTATAACGAAAATGATATGGAGAAGGCTGAATATTATTTCACAACTGCTTATCATTTAATTGCCAATGTAAACTTGGATAATGTATTGCTTAAATTAAATATTGCTTACGATTTGGTATATATCTATTTAAAACAAGAGAGATTTGCAGAGATTATAACCTTTGTGAATGATAATCTGAAATATGCGAAGAAATATAAGATATTCCATAACTTTGGAAAATTTAATATGATTGTGTCTATAGCTTATATGCGAATCTATAATTATAAACAAGCAATTATGTGTACACAGAAGGCAATTGAATATTTTCAATTTAGTGAGGATGAAATAAACAAATACTCCTGTTATACCAATTTAGGAATCTATTATAGACTGTCTTCTGATTATGAGAATTCATTAAAGCATTTAGATATGGCAAAGAAATATTTTGAGTACACTGAGAATCCTACCAAATTATTAAATGCCAAAATCGAAACAGCAAAAACC
>JAQSYB010000010.1 GCA_029256365.1 Clostridia bacterium | reverse complement strand
CAATAATCAAGCCTTTATCTACTAACGCATCAATGATATTGTTAAAATTCTCATCACAATTTCCCAGTTGTTTCATGATTTCTTTCTTTTCATAGTACTTATCACTATTTTGCAGTAAGAACTGCTCAACAACTTCTTCAGGATTACCTTTTTCTTTGATGCTTAGTTCTTCAAGTACATCTTCCTTAAAACGCTTTCTTTTGGGAGGATTGGGCTCTAATATTGTGCCTCCAGCAATTGTTATCATTGGTGAATAAAATCTTACAACAAATCTATCTGACTTGCGGCAGGCGATTTGTTCCTCTAAGCGCAGCTGTACAAATGCACTTTCACCAGGCTTCAGCTCTTCTCTATCCAGTAAAACTACTCTGCACATGATCTCAGAGGTTCCATGGTAAAGCCTCAATCTATCACGGTTATCAATGGTCATGGGAGCATCCTGCAGCATTTCGATCTTCGCATCAATCATCATAGTCGGCTCCATACTGCCTGGCTTTGATAATACATTTCCACGATGGATTTCCTCCACCTTTATGTTGGCTACATTGATAGCTGCTCTTTGACCTGCAAAGGCTTCCTTTACGTTTTTTTCATGAACCTGAATAGAACGTATCCTACTCTCAAGCTTTGAAGGATAAAATTCAACTTTGTCTCCTTCTTTTATGCTGCCGGATATGAGGGTTCCTGTAACAACGGTACCAAAGCCAGCAACTGTAAATACTCGATCTACAGGTAGTCTAAAAATAGAGGCCGTATCCTTTTGCTCGACATCCTCTGTCAGTCTGACCAGCTCTGCAATCAGTTCCTTGAGTCCCTGTGCTTTGATTGATGATACCGGTATGATGGCAGCCTCCTCCAAAAAAGAACCTTCCACCTCCTGCCTTACTTGCTCCGATATCATTTCCAGCCACTCACTGTCAACCATATCCATCTTGGTTAGGGCAATGATTCCCTTTTTTACCTGCAGCAGTTTCAGTATATTCAAATGCTCTCTTGTTTGGGGCATTACCCCCTCATCTGCTGCTATGACCATCACAACGACATCTATTCCACCAATGCCTGCCAGCATATTCTTTATAAATTTCTCATGACCAGGTACGTCTATAATACCAGCTCTTTTTCCACCTGGAAGATCAAAGTAGGTAAAGCCTAAGTCTATGGATATTCCTCGTTCCTTTTCTTCCTTCAGACGATCGGTATCACGACCTGTCAAGGCTTTTATAAGTGTTGTCTTACCATGATCTATATGTCCTGCTGTACCTATAATAATGTTCTTCAATGCTCGCCCTCCCCTACACCAGTCATAGGCATATTTTGTCTATGTAGCGCCCATTGAAAGGCTTCTGGGATAAGCTCAATTTCCTCTTCAAAAACTGTTCTCAGGTCTAAAATAAGTCTATCCTTGCTTATTCTAGCGATAACCGGAGTTCTATAGCTTCTCAATGCTTCTTCCAGCCTGTCAATTGAAAGGCCTGGAGCTGATACTGCTACTGCCTTGGTGGGCAGCTTATGCATAGGCATTGAACCACCACCTACTTCAGATAGCTCATCAATTACAGCAAGACTACATTGGTCTCCGATTTTGTTCAATAGCTTGTTGTATAATTTCTTTGCCTTTTTATTTAGTTCTTCCTTGCCAATGGTCAACATATGCAATACAGGGATTTCCTTGATTGCAGTATCTTCATCCAAGTACAGCTTCAAGGTAGCCTCCAAGGCAGCCAAGGTAAGCTTATCAATTCGAAAGGCTCTCGTCAGAGGATTCTTACGCATTTGACTTATATAGCGTTTTTTTCCTACAATAATGCCGCCTTGTGGTCCGCCTAACATCTTATCTCCACTAAAGGTCACGACATCCATACCTGCTTTAACCGCACTTTGTACAGTAGGCTCATAAGGCAATCCATATTTCTGCAAATCCAATAGTACACCGCTTCCCAAGTCTTCAATGACTGGCAAGCCCAATCTATTTCCCAGCTCCACCAATTCCTCTGATTCCAATTCTTTTGTAAATCCCAGAATTCTATAGTTGCTGGTGTGTACCTTCATCAAAGCTCCTGTGTTCTCATTGACCGCATTTTCATAGTCCCAAAGATGTGTTTTATTGGTTGTACCTACTTCCTTAAGTACAGCCCCACTTTGAGACATTACATCAGGCACCCGAAAAGAGCCTCCTATTTCTACTAACTGACCCCTAGAAACAATAACTTCTTTATCCTTTGCCATGGTGCTTAACACCAGCATGACCGCCGCTGCATTGTTGTTCACAACCATAGCTGCTTCCGCTCCTGTCAGCTGGCAGATAAGCTCCTCCACATGACTATAACGAGAGCCTCTGCTGCCTGTCTCCAGTTCAAATTCCAGATTTGAATAACCGCAGGCTATGCTCCAAAGGCTTTCCTTCACTTTCTTGGAAAGTACAGCCCTGCCTAAGTTTGTATGTAACACCACTCCCGTAGCATTGATTACATTGATTAGTTTATTGCCCATGGTATGATGCACCTTTGATGTAATACCTTCAACAAAAAACTGTTCCGTAGATGAAAGTTGCATTAATTCCTCATCACTTAAGCTTAATACATGCTTTCTATAATCCTTCAAATATGCTCTGATACATTCCACTACAATGCTTCTGGGATATGCAAACAATAGTTTCTGTATTTCATCCAGCTTTAACAATTCATCAACAGAGGAAATACTGCTTAAAACTTGTTGTTTTATATTCATGTCGTCCTCCTGAAAAGACTATATTATTTCTATAAAATAATTCTTTCTTTCTTTCACTTTTCCTATGATCGCACATTCTGTTCTATTATTTTCCCTAAGAAGCTTCATCAGCTCCTCTGCCTTGGTCCCCTTCACAGCAAACAACAGTCCCCCTGAGGTTTGCGGGTCAAACATAACGTCTTCTATATGCTGTGGTATTTGATTGCAAAATAAAAGCTTCCCATCCAAATGCTTTCTGTTATTATAAGCTCCAGCAGGGATGATACCCATCTTAGCCAGCTCAATGCTTTCATTTATAATAGGCAGTAAATCAGACCAAAGCTCTATGGTGACACCGCTGCCTTCTGCCATTTCATATGCATGGCCTAAAAGTCCAAAACCAGTGATATCCGTACAAGCATTGACGCCAACCCTTGCAGCAGCTTCCGCAGCATCCTTATTCAAATAAGCCATGGTATCAATCGCTTTCTGCGCTGCAGCAGCTGAAGCCACGTCAGCCTTAACTGCAGTATTGATAATCCCCAAACCCAAGGGTTTTGTAAGTATAAGCAGGTCTCCTGGACTGGCTGCAGCATTTGGAGTCACCTGATCCAACGCCACCATTCCCATAACAGAAAGTCCAAATTTTGGCTCATCATCTTCTACAGTATGGCCTCCTACAACGATTGCACCGGCCTCCTTCACTTTATCTGCTCCGCCTTTGAGTATTTCGGTTAATACATTTATAGGCAAACAGCTGGGAAAGCATGTAATATTCATTGCTGTAATTGGCTTCCCTCCCATGGCATATACATCGCTTAGGGAATTTGCTGCAGCAATTTGTCCAAACAGATAAGGATCATCCACCACAGGGGTAAAAAAGTCCAAGGTAAGTATGATGCCTCGATTGTCATCAATTTTGTAAACAGCTGCATCATCAGAGGTTTCCAATCCTACAATTAGATTTTCGTCTTCAAATTTTGGTAAATGGCACAGAACCTGTGCCAAGGTCTCAGGACCTATTTTGGCTGCTCAGCCAGAGCTTTTTGTCATTTGAGTTAGTCTTATATCTCCGTTCACTATCGGCTGCCTCCTTTCTATGTAAATAGGCTTTCATGCTAAAAAATGAAGATAAGCTAGCCTATTATAAAACTCATAATAAAAATGAATGATAGACAATATTTCATTTTACTGTCTACCATTATAACATATCCAAATTTTGCTCTAAAGTTAAATTTTCTAATTTCCCTTTATCAATCTACTGTGATCAAACTCTTAATGTCTTTATATTTTTCCTCGCCGATGCCGCTTACATTGTTCAGCTCCTCGATAGAGCGAAAGCCTCCACTGCTTTCCCTATAATCGATTACCTTTTGAGCAATGGAAGGCCCTATGCCTGGCAGTGTATCAAGTTCCTCCAAAGCAGCCTTATTGATGTTAATCTTGCCTTTTTTTATTGGGGTTGTCCTTACATTGGAATTCTTGTCTTCCACTTCTATTATTTCACCTTTCTTGGGTACATATACCATATCTTCATCCTGAAGCTTCTGAGCCATATTGATTCCATTTAAATCTGCCTGCTCATTCACCCCGCCTGCCAGTTTTATTGCATCCTCAACTCTTGAATCTTTCGGCAGTGTCACATTTATTGGCTCTCTCACACTTCCACACACATAAACGGTAATATTTGTATTCTCAATTTCGGGCTCATCTGGCTTTTCAAGAGCTACCTGTTGTTCAACTTCAGTTACCATTACAACTTGTGTAGGGTAAACTGTATTTCTATATACAATTCCACAGATTATGATTATAATGATCAATATTAATACCGCAGTTTTTTTATATTTCATCAAATTGTAAATCATAATTACCACTCCTTTAAAACAAATTATATCATTGCAATTCAGCAAATACAATATTTTACAAGATGATTTATATTGGTTTTTTTGTTATACTATATGGGTATATCATTTTCACAGATATTGGAGGACACTGAATGAAAAAACTAACTGCTTTATTGATTGCAGCTTTAATTTTACTCTCAAATTACATCGTATATGCAGAGCCACCCCAGATTTCGGCTCCCGCAGCTATATTAATCGATGCTGAATCAGGTAGAATCTTATACACAAAACATGCAGACACAAAAATGTACCCTGCAAGCACTACGAAGATCATGACAGGTCTGTTGGCCTCAGAATATGAAAATCTCGAAGATAAAGTTACAGCTTCCAATAATGTTTTGACCATAGAAAAAGGAAGCAGTTCAATTTATATAAACCCCGGCGAGATACTTACCATGCGACAATTATTATATGCACTGATGTTAGAATCAGCAAACGATGCTGCACTGGTCATCGCCGAGCATCTAGGCGGGAGTGTTGACGGCTTTGCTGGTATCATGAATGAAAGAGCCAAAAGCTTGGGCGCAGTAAACACAAACTTTGTTAATCCAAATGGCTTGCACAATGACAACCACTATACTACTGCAATGGATTTGGCGCTCATCGCTAGAGAGGGAATGAAAAATCCAATTTTCAGAGAAATTGTAGGCACCTTTCACTATGAAATACCTGCAACAAACAAGCAAGAGGCACGAAATTATATCACAAACAGCAATAAAATGATATGGACTGTAAACAACTCAGCGAAATACGAGCATGCAATCGGTATCAAAACCGGTTACACAACAAAAGCACAGCATTGCCTAGTAGGTGGTGCAAAGAAGGATGGTACAGAGTTAATATCAGTGGTGCTGGGAGATGGCAAGGACTTCATGTATCCTGATACCATTGCATTATTTGAGTATGGTTTTGCCAACTACAAGAAGCTGGAGCTTCTAAAGAAAGATATGATCGTTACAACAATAAATGTAGAAAACGGGGATAGAAAGCTAAACCTGCTTTCCTCGGAGGACTTTGCAATCACAGGCAAAGAAGCTGAAATAGATGAGATTCAAAAAGCTAGAACCATAAAATTGAAAGAAGACATCAAGGCTCCTGTTAAAAAGGGAGATGTTATAGGTACAGTTACTTACAGTGTTGACGACCAAGTGCAAAAAAGCATTGAGCTTGTGGCAGAAGAGGATGTTGCCAGCACCAAGCTTATAGATAAGATTTCAGAGACCAATAAAAAAATCAATTGGTGGCGTGTTGCTTTGGTTGCCTTCATTCTTTTCCTTCTATGGAGAACCATAGTGACTTATCAGAAACTGAAACGCAGAAGACGCGGCGTGTTTTTAGACAAACGTAGAAGATATTAAAAAAAGTCTCAGCGCATCGAGCGCCTTCGCCTTTTGCCTGGATTTGCTTCGCAAATGGCTATAAATATAAAAGCCTGATACCCTTCAAAAGGTATCAGGCTTTTATATTTTATTCTATATATGCAATCACTTCAATTTCCACAAGTACATCCTTTGGCAGTCTAGCTACTTCTACACAGGATCGTGCAGGCTGTTTGCTGCTGAAGTACTCTGCATAAATCTCATTTATTTTTGGGAACTCATTCATATCCTTTATAAATACAGTAGTCTTAATCACATTGCCAAGCCCAGTGCCTGCGGATTCCAGCAATGCCTTCAAATTTTCAAGCACTTGCTTGGTTTGCTGCTGTACTCCCCCCTCAACGATTTGCATGGTTTCAGGCACCAATGGAATCATTCCTGAGGTATAGATCATATTGCCCAGCTTGACAGCTTGAGAATATGGTCCAATTGCAGCAGGAGCCTTTACAGTTGATATGATTTCCTTCATAATAATTCTCCTTTTCATAACTTATTTACTACACTTCTACTCTTATTTCATCAAGGTAGTTATATATGGTGTATCTGGATACGCAAAGTATTTTTGCAACATAATCAATAGCACCTTTCACGAGAAAAACACCTTGTGCTTCAAGCTGCTGCACAACATTTACCTTTTCTTCCTTAGTTAGAAATGCGACAGGCTTACCCATTGACTCCAAAATTCTATCCACAATTCTAGCCAGCACATCATTGATGGTATCCGTACCACTGCCTTCTGCATTTACAAAGCTGACATCATCACTCATAAATGTAAAATCATTTATAAGGTTCCTTATAACCGTAAGCTCAGAAATATCAACATTGATGCAAAGAAATCCTATCAAGCTGCCCTTTTCATCCTTTATGTACATGGATGTGGATTTTAGTACTCTTCCATCCTTTGTCTTTTTGAGATAATTCATCTTGTTATTGTCATAATTGCCTCTTCTTAAATCTGCCAAACCATATTCACTCATAGGTCCCCCTACAACTCGATTGGTGACATGCCCATTGGCAATCGCCACGATTGAGTTATCTGGGTTTCTTACATCATGCAGCACGACCTCACAGCTTTTCCCAAAGGTTTTTGCTATACTATCTACTAATGGTATCATATTCTTTAGAATTGGGTGTAAACCTTCATACATTGCATAACCCTCCTAAAATATATACATATTAAAATCCCTCACCTAAAAAGGTGAGAGATATCAATTTTGTTCTTTTTTTAATCTTCATTGTTTACAGGTATATCCTTTGCATCTACCCAGATTCTTTCTAGGTTATAAAACTCTCTTTCCTCTGCATGGAAAAGGTGTACTACTACATTGCTGAAGTCCATCAATATCCATCTGCCGCCTCTAAAGCCTTCCTTATGATACAGCTTATAACCGGCTTTCTGCATCTTTTCGTCCAGTTCATCAGCCATTGCTTGTACTTGTGTGGTAGACGAGCCTGTTGTAATGATAAAGTAATCGGATAATGTTGATATTTCATGTATATCAAGTAGTCTGATATCCTTTGCCTTCTTGTCTTTTAACAATTCAACTGCTTTATTTGCCATTTCTGTAGATGTTGTGTACATATTAATCCTCCTATAAACTCAGTAATGCGTGTTTATGCTTCTGCTCAGCAAGCTTTCACTGCAGTTGCAGAATGGGCATAAAACTGCTGTCTGTGTTTTCCCTTTATTTTCTGTCGCTTCCTATAATAATAGTTATATCATAATTATAATTAGAGTCAATATCTGAATCTATTATATTAATTCCAGCTTCCTTTGCAACCAATGCAAGTTTTTTATCGTCCCCACTTCTGTCAATAACTCTGGAGTAGCTGTAGGTTAAGTCTTTTGTGTCACCTATCTTTGCAACTTCAAAGCCCTTTTGCTCCAGCTCATTCTTTAAGGTTGAAGCCAAGCCCTTGGTTTTGGTGCTGTTTAATATTTCTATCTTGATATCTTCTTTATCAATAGCATTCACTTCTTTGCCTGCTGTAGATGTTGGTGTTATTGCACTTGTGTCCTGTTTCTCTGCACCCATTTCTGCATTCATTCCTGCCATCATTTCTTTTAGCTTCTGCTCATCATGAAGGAAATAAGCAACGCTTTTCACTTTGTCTCCTTCACCTGGAATTGTATACATCTTGGTATTATTTAGATCAATTTTCGTAATGTCTAATGCATAATCTAATATTTCATTTTGCTCTAAGTTTGTTGTAGTATTCTTTGCCATGGTATTGATCAAATCCAGAGCTTTTGGAAGCATGGCTGGACTTGTAAGCTTCTTGATAAACGCTTTTGCAAATTCTTGCTGTGCTTTTATTCTTCCCAAATCTTGATCTATATAACCTGATCGATACCTTAGAAAATGCAAAGCTTGCTCTCCATCAAGTACCTGAACACCCTTCTTAATATCAATATATAAATCCTGTGTAGGATCACTATAATGCATATTAAAAGGAACATCCATCTTAACACCGCCCATGATATCGACAATCTTTTCTACACCTTCAAAATCAACCTTTACATAATGATGTATCGGTATTTCTAGAAAATTGCTGACTGTTTTCATTGCCAGTGCTGTACCTTCTTTTTTACCTATTGCTGCGTTGATTTTATTAAAGCCATATCCAGGAATATCCACTCTGGTATCCCTTGGTATTGATATGATTGCAACCTGATGGGTTTCTTTGTTATATCTTGCAACCATGATTGTATCAGATCTAGCATCGTCTACCCCAAGCAGCAAAGTGTTAATTACAACCTGATTTTCAGATTCTGGTGGCGCCAATTCTTTGTTTTCGCCAATAATCTCTTCATATTTGTCATCCTGCATTAGATTTTCGGCATTATTTAAGTATAAATAGCTTCCACCTAATACTCCTAGAAATACAATAAACGAAACTATGAAAATCAAAACGTATTTTTTCAAAACCTAAAACCCCATTTCTATTCCTTGAATTGCCCTAAAATATAATTCCTTGCAATAAAAGTATTGGGATGAATCAAAGACCTTTTGCCTATAAGAAACCTGATAGAAGAATCAAATGCTGCAAGCAATGCTTCATCTATATTCTCCATAGAAAGCTGTCTTATATAATCTGCTCCAGGAAAATTTCTAGAAGGCTCCACTACATCGGAAAGAAACAATATTTTTTCCAGCATGGTCATATTTTCTTTTCCAGTAGTATGAAACCGAACAGCAGATATAATCTCCTCATCATTAATACCAAATTGGTCTACAATTAAATATTCGGCAGTATGTGCATGCAGCAGCTCCTTAATATGATAGGTCAACTCATCCACCTGTTTTCTTAATGACCTAAGCATTTCCTGCTGTGTACCAATTTCAAGCTCTCTTGTACAATCATGGATCAAACCTGCAATATATGCCTTTTGGCTGTCAACACCATAGTTTTTTGCAAGCCTTTCAGCTGTTATTGCTGTGTTTTCAGAATGCATGTATCTATTAGCGGATAGAGTATTTCTTAAATATTCTTTTATGCTATTATAATCTGTCAAATATTTCACTTCCTATAAAGCCCATGATTATTTATGTACTCTTCCACAGCCTCTGGTACCAAATATCTTAGGGATGTACCTTCCATGATTCTTTTTCTCAAATCCGTTGAGGATATACTAAGCCCTGGCACATCCACTATATGCAGTTCGCCATTGTACTTAGACTGCAATTCATGTAGTTTTTGTTCCAGTTTTGTTTTGTCATAACCAGGACGAGTTACAGCAGCAAAGCTGCATATTTTCAACAGCTCATCTACCTTATACCAAGTCTCTATTTCCAGTACAGCATCTGCTCCTGTAATAAAGAGCAGTTCTACTTCTTTTCCATAGATTTCTCTTAATTGCTTTATGGTATCAAGAGTGTAGGTGTAGCCTTTCCTGTTTATCTCAATATCTGAAATCTCAAAGTTCGGATTTGTACTCATTGCCAATAAAGTCATAGCATATCGATGAATCGAATCTGACACTTCATATTCTTTTTTATGTGGTGGCTTACCCGATGGAATAAAAATTACTTTTTGGCAGTTTAGCCTAACTCTTACCTCTTCTGCAGCTGACAAATGTCCAAAATGTATTGGATCAAATGTTCCACCCATAATTGCATATTTTAATTTGACCTTGGAAGATTGATAAGCATTCATTTTACTACCTCTATATGTAAACAATGATTAGGAATATTATACACTATTTAAAATGGAATTAAAAGTATATAATGCCAGGCACTATGATTTAGAACCTCATTCTGAATCGCAGTGCCTGGCATATACTAAATCTCTATTTGCGGATTCTCTTTTGCTTGTCTATATAAAATAAACTTTCCACCAATTACTTGTACAACATCTGCGTTAATTTGATCTGCTATGATGTTGCTGGCTTCTCTTGGATCTTCTAGGCTGTTGTTTAGTACCTTAAGCTTAATCAGCTCTCTCTTTTCTAGAACCACGTCGATTTCTTTTATCATGGCTTCTGTCACGCCGCCTTTTCCAATGAGAAAAATAGGCTCCAATGTATTTCCTAAGCCTCTTAAATGTGCTCTTTGCTTACTCGTTAGCATTATTCTATCACTCCTACTTTTAAATATGCCTTATGATTATTATAACCAATAAAGCAATTCCATTCTCCAATATGAATATTTAAGGCAGACCACAGTTCCATACCTTAAGAATGAAACCTTGATCTGCCATAAGTTTACTAAGCTTCTACTTCTTTTCTTGTTTTACGTCGATGAATTTCGTAATCGGGATCTCCCTTTTTCCAGCCACTTCTACACTTTTCCATGCTCTGAAAAAAGTTCTGATTAATTATAATTTCATTTTTCTCCAAGCAAAAATATGTGGCTGTGTTTTGTTTGCAGTTTTCACAATGCATGCAGCTCATTTCTAACTTTTGACCTCCACTTCGTTAATCAAAATATTCGAATTCTAATTCATACATTTTAACGGTATCTCCGTCTTGTACGCCCTTACGTTTTAGCTCATCAACGATACCCCTCTTTCTAAGTACCTTTTGAAAGTATTTGACTGAATCACTGTCATCTAAGTTAACTGAGGAAAGCAGGTATTCAATAAAGTCACCTTCTACTACGTACACCTCATTTTCTTTTCTGACATTAAATGTTTTTTCTTCTTTGTCTTTACTATACAATAAATCTTCAATTTCTTCAACAGGTTCTTCAATATCCTTATATTGTTCCAGTAAATTAAAAGCTCTGCTTAGTAGAGGATCTATGCCCTGCTTTGTTGCAGCAGATATCTTAAATACCTCATAACCTTGGCTTTCCAATGCTTCTTTTACCTTTTCAAAGTTCTCCTGCGCATCGGGTAAATCCATTTTATTGCATGCAATTAATTGAGGCTTCGTTGCAAGCTTACTGCTATATAAGGTCAACTCTTCATTTATTTTTTTGAAGTCATCCAAAGGATCACGGCCTTCAATGCCAGAAACATCTATAATATGTATTAACACCTTTGTTCTTTCTACGTGTCTTAGGAAATCATGACCCAAGCCAATTCCTGTATGGGCACCTTCAATAAGACCTGGTATATCAGCTAGAACAAAGCTGCGTCCATCTCCAATATCTACAACCCCAAGATTCGGGAACAGGGTGGTAAAATGATAATTCGCTATTTTAGGCTTTGCAGATGTAACCATTGATAAGAGAGTGGATTTTCCGACATTGGGAAATCCAACCAAGCCGATGTCTGCAATAAGCTTAAGCTCTAGCTCTACCTCTCGCTCGTCGCCCTTTTCTCCGGGCTGAGCAAATCTTGGCGCCTGTCTTGTTGGAGTAGCAAAGTGTTGATTGCCTTGTCCGCCTCTACCACCTCTGGCCGCTATGTACTTATCTCCAATTTCTTTTAAGTCAGCAATCGCTTTACCTGTTGCTACATCTCTTATAATGGTGCCTGCAGGCACCTTAATTGTTAGATGCTGTCCACTTTTACCAGATGAGTTATTGGCCATGCCAGCCTCTCCACTTTCAGCAACGTGTTTTCTTTTGTATCTGAAGTCCATAAGGGTTCTCATCTCTTCACTTACTTCAAATACGATGTTGCCTCCAGCCCCGCCGTCACCGCCATCTGGTCCTCCATTTGGCGCATATTTTTCTCTTCTAAAGGAAATTCTACCGTCGCCGCCATTCCCGGCCTTAATAAGTATTTTGGCTTTATCTACAAACATGCTTCCACCTCAGTCTTTAACTTTTAATTGTAGTGCTTATAACGCATAGGAACATCTAATTTTTCCTTAAACAAATGTTCCGTAGATGCGTTTCATAAAAGGCTTCCTTTATCTAGAATCTTCTATAAAAGCCTTTTATACATCTATCATATACTATATGTTTTACACTGTACATCTTACGTTAATAAAAAATGCAAATCATATATGTTTTGGTATTTTTGAAACTACCCTTAGTATTTGTCAATGTTATTATACTTATGAGTATATATTTCATAAGGTATCTTTAAGAAAACAACAAGCAACTAGGCAAAATAACATTTCATAGGCTGGTTACTTTCTTAAGGATGCCTCATAAATTTGACAAAAAAAATGGGCACGGCTGCTGCCGTACCCGCTTAAACTTATTGAGCTACTGTATAAACGCTAACTTGTTTCTTGTCTTTGCCTTTTCTTTCGAATTTAACAACGCCTTCTACAAGTGAGAATAGAGTATCATCTTTACCTATTCCTACGTTTGTTCCAGGATGTATCTTAGTTCCTCTTTGTCTCACTAATATATTCCCTGCAAGTACTGTCTGTCCGTCAGCTCTTTTCACTCCAAGTCTCTTTGATTCACTGTCACGGCCGTTTCTGGAGCTACCTACCCCTTTTTTATGAGCAAACAATTGAAGGTTTATTCTGAACATATATTACACCTCCCCATTCTCTCTAACATATATATGTTTCTTATAACTTTGTTCTATATTCTTCAAACCTACATACATGGTTTCTAATATTGCTGTACTCATAAGTCTTTGCTTTTCTGTAAGCTCCATTGGGAGCCTGCAGCTTAAGTATCCATCTCTTATTTCATACTTTATATCAATATCTGCAACCATCTTAAGTCCCTGTACAGCTGTTTGCGCCAATACAGAAACTGCACTGCAAACTATATCCTCACCAGACTTGGCAGCTCCGGCATGGCCATCTAGCTTAAAGTCTGTGATGTTTTTTGCTTTGTCTCTATTGATTTCGATTTTAACCATAACAACTAATTATAAACTGATTTTTTCAATTTTAATTCTTGTAAATGGTTGTCTATGACCTTGCTTCTTTCTGTAGTCCTTCTTTGGCTTGTACTTGAATACAATAACTTTCTTTTCCTTGCCTTGTTGAACAACAGTACCTTCTACCTTTGCACCAGCAACAACAGGTGCTCCGATTTGAAGCTCGCCATCCTTGGATACAACAAGTACTTCGTCAAATACAATAGCCTCACCATTAGCTCCGTTTAGCTTTTCTACAGAAATAACATCACCTTCGCTAACTTGGTATTGTTTTCCACCAGTCTTTATAATTGCATACATTAGGTTTACACCTCCTATATTTAGTCTCGCCGGATGCTAGGTAAAATTTAAACCCGTTCCGAGCGGATACGCTTACATCAATATACTTTATCATAGCTAGATATGTTTGTCAATTATATGTTTCATGGTTAACATTTTCTAATTCAGCAAAAGCACAAAGCCTTTTCTACTATATATAACCTACAACTATCTGCCTGATTGCTACTCAACTCTAGATATAATTTTACCTTCCCCATTACAGTTTGGGCATTCACTCATGAATACATTATCTACTCTTTGACGAACCTTTTTCCTTGTCATCTCAACCAAGCCTAGCTGAGTAATTCCTAATACATTGGATTTGGTTCGATCTTTTTTCAATGAATTCTTCAATACGTCCAATACGACTTCTTCGTGCTGCTTCTCGTGCATATCAATAAAATCAATTATGATGATACCGCCTATATCTCGAAGCCTCAGCTGCTTTGCAATTTCTCGGGCAGCCTCAACATTCGTTTTTAATACCGTATCCCTTAAATCTATACTGCCCACAAACTTCCCTGTGTTTACATCTACTACGGTCAGTGCCTCTGTCTGATCAATAATCAGATAGCCCCCTGATTTAAGCCATACCTTACGGGTCAACACCTTGCTAATTTTTGATTTTATATCATAATATTCGAATATTTCATATTCTTTATCAAAGTACTCCACTCGTTTGACCAAGTCCTGAGACAAAAGTCTGACGATCTGAGCAACCATTTCGTATTGCTCTTTGTTGTTGATTACAAATTTATCAATATCATTGGTAAAAACATCTCTCACTGTTCGATATACAATATTGATATCCTTATGTATGATTCTAGGTACAGGACCATTATGCTGCTCCGATTTTATATTCTCCCATAGCTTGCTTAGGAAATCAATGTCTTCTTTTATTTCTTCTTCATTGCAGCCTTCTGCCGCAGTACGTATGATTACTCCCATAGTTGCAGGCTTGTGTTTTGCTGCCAAGCTTTTTAGTCTTTCTCTTTCCTGCTCATTTTCTATTCTTCTAGATATTCCTGTATATTCTACAGTTGGCATCAGTACTATAAATCTACCAGGCAGCGTAATGTGGGTTGTTACTCGCGCACCTTTTGTGCTAATTGGCTCCTTAACCACCTGTACGACGATTTCCTGTCCAACCTTCAAAAAATCAGTAATATTAACGTTTTTATATTTGTCTGCATAATCGCTTTCTTCTTCTTCCCCAATATACGTGTTTGGCATAGCATCCTTGACATAAAGAAAAACATTTTTGTCTATGCCGATGTTTACAAAAGCGGCTTGCATTCCAGGCAGAACATTTTCAACACGGCCTTTGTATATGTTGCCCACAACAGACCGGTTATTATGCTTTTCAACATATAGCTCCGCCAAATCTCTATCCTCTAACAAAGCAAC
>JAQSYB010000263.1 GCA_029256365.1 Clostridia bacterium | reverse complement strand
AACAGGTTTAAGCCCCATATCTTGCCACGATTTATTCTGCCTGCAGGCTGTTTTTATTATCCATTCTCCGATAGAATTGATAAGTCCCGTTTGCTCTGCTATAGGTATGAACTCATTTGGAGGTATTCTTCCTAGGTCCGGATGCTCCCATCTTATCAAGGCTTCCAAACCTATAATCTCTCCAGTTTTTGTACTTACTTGAGGCTGATAGTAAAGCACTAGTTCATTTCTTTCCAATGCCCTATACAAGCTGTTTGTCAAAGTCATTTTCTTTAACACATTATCCTTCATGGAAGAAGAACATAAAACATATTGATTTTTCCCATTACTTTTTCCATGGTACATAGCCAAGTCTGCATTTTTTATAAGAGTATTTCCATCTTCTCCATCATAGGGAAACACTGAAATTCCTGCACTGGCTGTTATAAAAAACTCCTGACCATTTATTAAAATTGGCCTTCTGAAAGCCTCCATAATCTTTTTTGAAACAACTTCAATGCTTTCCACCTGGGAAAGCTGCGGTATCATAATAATAAACTCATCTCCGCCAAACCTTGCAACCGTATCATACTTTCGGGTACAATTAGTCAGTCTTTCGGCCACCTGTTTTAATAAGTTGTCTCCCCAATCATGTCCCAGTGTATCGTTAACCCCTTTAAAACCGTCTAAATCCAGAAATATTACCCCTACAAACTTCTCATTCCTTCTAGCTAAATTAATTGCCTGTTCTATACGGTTGTTAAAAAGAGTTCTGTTGGGAAGTCCCGTCAGACCATCATAATAAGCCAAATAGTTCATCTCTTTTTCCACTTCAACTTTAGTCATGGCATCAGCGGTAATGTTGGCCAGCACTCTCAGGAGTTCATTATCCTCTATTCGCCATGTTTCTTGATTTATAATTTTATCAAACCCAATAAATCCAACGACTTTATCTTTATTTGATATAGGAATAAAAATTAATGATTTTATTCCTCTGCTTTTCATAAGTTCTCTTTCTGCTTTAGCTTCAGATGGAAGTGCATCAATGGATGGAATAAAAACAATCTTATTCTTGAATAAATGCTCACTCCCCCATTTTAAACTTGCACAATCGAGTTTTTTAGTACTTTCTGCAACCGGAGATATTCCATCACCAAGCCACTCATGAGTAAACCGTACTCTCTTTTGATCTTCATAAAACATACCTATATAACTTCGGTCTGCATAAGTATAGTTGCTGCTTTTCCCCAGCAGCTCCATGACCTTTTCATCAAAATTACTACCAGTAACTGTTACAAAGCTGGTTGAAATTGAGGAAATCATTTCCTGAAACTGGACTTGTTTTTCATTTTGTTTTAGCCTAAGAGTATAAGTATTATTAATATAAACTGCTAAAATTGTGCACATTCCATACAATACAATTCTTGAAAAGTAATCTAAAATTCCAACATCTATTGTCAATTCCGGGACACGAAACCATGACCAAATTACCGTAACTATGCTTGCTAAGGTAATGCTTAAAAACATTTTTTTATTATTGAATATAATCGTAGCCATCATAAAAATCAGAGGTATCGGCCAAACAATATTACTTGCATAGTTTTCAAGAAATCGTACTAAAACCATTATTATTGTAAAGGTTATCAAAACGGTAAGTATTGCTTCTTCTGTCTTGTTTGAAAATTGAAAAGCGGGCAGGATTAATATGAAAGCTCCCATAAATATGAATAAGCTGCTGAATATCAATACTGTTACTAGTTTTTCATTGTAAAAAAAATAATGCAATAAATTGAGAAGACCGCCAATAAAAAATATAAAGCCAATATATCTTATAAACAGAGTATGTTTTTCGTTGCTTAAAATAATTCCTTCCCGATATAATTTATCATTATTAGGAGATTGCATTAAACCATGCTTAATTATGTTATACCAAATAGTGGCTATGGGTATCAAAATAATTATTGGAGCCATAGACGGTATTTTGGTGGATAGATAGGTGTTTGCAACCATCTCTGTTATTGTTCCAAGTGCCACTGCTATAGCAATAGATCCAATTAAGTAAAGTACCTGTTTTTTCTTAATTACACTTCCACACCTTTTGTACCAACGGACAAGGAGGCCTAGGGCAAATAAGGAAAAGCTTAGATAGTAGATATTATAGAAAATATCCCAAAAATTATTTATTGGTATGTTGCCCCAACCGGCTGCAGTCTGCACAAGATTATACTGTTTATTTGCTACCTTGCTGAAAATACCAAAGACAAAAATACTTATTGCTGCGGGCAAATAAAGGACCACGTATATAGATTTTTGTCTTAAGATTTTGCTTTCTTCTGTTAATATAAGAGCAAAATGTACACCAACACTAAATGCTGCCCCCCATCCCAGTGAGGCAGCACGTCGGCACCAAAGTGCGCTTTCATAGGATTTAAAGGAATTAGATAGCGCAAAAGCAAAGGTCCATATTGTGAAACAAAGACAAAGAAGTGAAAATACTCTATTTAAAAGTGCTTTGCTATTCAGATTTATGCTGTAAATGCCAAGCAGAGTATAGAGGATAAAAGTTATGAAAAATAGTAGTGAAATTACAGTTTGAAGCATTCTTTGTCCTCCTTTTGTAACTCAAACAGAATTAACAAATATGTTAAAACTATATACTTTATTCGTTTTTAGGATAGCTTCATTAGTGTTCTTTGAATATCTTCCTCTGGCATTGGCTTATAGTAGTAGTAACCTTGGACTTCATCACATTCTTCTTGCCTTAAAAAGTTCAGCTGCTCTTCAGTTTCCACACCTTCCGCAATAACCTTCAGACCTAAGCTTTTTGCCAGGTTTATGATTACTTTAATAATGGATTCAGATTTGCTGCTTACAGCAATCCCTCTAATAAATTGCATGTCCATTTTCAAACGATCAACAGGCAAGTCTTTAAGCCTGCTCAGTGAAGAATACTCCATACCAAAGTCATCTATGGATATTTCAAGGCCTAAGGTTTTCAGGTCCTGCAGTGCTGTTACAATATACTGTGCTTCTTTCATAGCAATGCCTTCAGTTATTTCAAGCTCCAAATATCTTGCTTCTAATCCTGATTTCTTCAGAGATTCATTAACAATTTTCAACAAACTTCCGTTTCTAAACTGTTCTACAGATATATTCACAGCCATTCTAACAGGTTTAAGCCCCATATCTTGCCACGATTTATTCTGCCTGCAGGCTGTTTTTATTATCCATTCTCCGATAGAATTGATAAGTCCC
>JAQSYB010000262.1 GCA_029256365.1 Clostridia bacterium | reverse complement strand
TCCTATATATTACTATATGCAATTATACTCATATCCATGCTATTTTTGTATTTATTCCAATCATATTCATAAAAATTGGGCGAGTACTCACTCGCCCAATTTAAATTATTTGCAGCACCCGCTATCACAACAACTCGCCTTTTCTTTTGGTGCTTTTGTTTTATCCTCTATGCCCAATACCTTGAGCGCCGCTTGACGTATTGCCTTTGCTGGGATATCTTCATACTCATTGCCTTCAAAGGTTATAGTCCGACAATAGGTATCCGTTCCAAGCAAATCAGTACAGGAATCACAGTAGTTCTTGGATACTTCTATATCCAAAATATCTTCAATGGGAACTCCATTAAAGAGGATACTGTTTGATTGAGGAATTTTTGTGTCATCGAGTTTTGTCTCGAACCATTCTACCTCAATACCCTGTGATTGTAATGACCTGTTTAATCTTTTCACTTCCTGTGGTATCATAGCAGCGATCGCAGGTATCCCCTGCCACATCAAGATGCTTCCATTCAATTTTAAGTGTTTTCATATCCATACCTCCTATTAATTGTGTTTGTTATGTGTTTCACATATTAAGACGGAGGTCTTATCAAAAAGACGCAATCCTTAACAATTTATACAAGAAAATTCTGTTCTGCTGCTTTCTTTGCTATGAAATTCTATTATATTTCCTGCATGGTCTGGTTTGACCTCGCAACAGCTATTCAGTACAGCTTTTAATTTTTTCCGCGCTCGCTGAATCCTAGTTTTACTTCCTGAATTGCTCAATCCCCATTTTTGCGCTAACATATTTTGTTTCTTTCCGTTATAGTCGCTTTCAATAATAGCTTCTTTATATGTTGCAGGTAAGTATTCAACAAGCTTCAGCAAGCATTCTGCCGTTTCTTTGTTGTAATTTTCCTGTGCAGGTGTATCAGGGACAGATATTTCATTGATATCGTCTTGCAACGAAAGCTTTTTTGTTTTTCTGTAATAGTCTACGATAAGATTATAGGTGATTCGATACAACCATGCTTTGACATTTGCTATATCTTTAATTTTATTCGTATTTTGTTGTATTCGAATGCCTACTTCTTGAAGTATATCTTCTGCTTCATATTTATCAGATACATGTCTCATTATATAGCCTTTAAGCTCTAGGCTATAGGTATTCCATAATTCTTCCGGACACAAATATATCACCTTCTACAATTAAATGTTTCTATTATTACTTTACATTTTCAAGAATTTTAGTAATTTCCTTTGGCTTTAGAACCTTTCCAAAAGATACCACCTTTTCATCAATCACCAATGCTGGAGTAGTCATTACTCCATAAGCCATGATATCCTTAAAGTCTGTCACCTTAACAATTTCTGCTTCCACACCTGCCTCTTTTAATGCTGCCTCAGTATTCTCCTTCAAGGTAACACAGTTTTTACAACCAGAACCTAAAACCTTAATAATCATAAAATATCACTCCTTAAGTATTATTTTAGAAACATTACTATTTATTAAGCAGCTCAGCACTTTTATAAATATTTTCAATTTCACCCTTCGTCATAAGTTTTGATAAAACATAGGCTATTATAATGATTCCAGGTATATCTACAAGCAGTCTTGTAAATGCAAATTTTGCTCCAAGAGATGTCATTTCAAAGAGGAACATTGGTATTTTCGTCGTAGACCAAGCACCAATAAAAATAATTACATTACTAAACTTAACACCCTTTTTCATAAATACCGCCGCCACTGGGAAGGCTCCATATAGAGGTCCTGCTGCTGCAGAGCCAATAAGTATAGATAATATGATGCCTTTCAACCCCGAATTTTCTCCCATGTATTTTATCATGGTTTCTCTTGGCACCCATACATCAAGAAGTCCAAGCAGAACAAAGACTGGAGGTATTACAAGCAGCATTTCCTTGAAAGAATATGCCGCTATGTTTATTGCTTTCAATCCCAACTGATTATTAAAAATTGTAAGAATCGCTATCAATATTGCCACAATTAGAAAGGCTCTATATCTTTTTAAGTAAGCTTTCATATACCAGACACCACCAATCCGATGATATATGCTACAACAAAGGAAAACCCAAAGGCTAGAACATTCCTTAAGATAGTCAGCTTTTTACCGAAATACTTTATTTCTACTGGCATTGTTACAATACCAACCATCATCAGTGTGGACACAAAAGCACCTATCTGCATATAGCCTGCTCCACTTTGTAAAAGCATTGCAGCGGTGGGAAATGCGACAAACCCTGGAATCAAAGTGATGGCACCTACAACTGCAGCAATCATGACACCCAGCCAACCCGAATCTGAACCTATTATTTTAGAGATTGCATCAGGATTTAAAACTGCAAGTAATACGCCAACAAACAAAATAACAACCAAGAATTCTGGCAGGATATTTTCAAAAGCCTTCCAAGCCTTTTTCAGTGACATTTTGGTTTTCTTCTTATCTTTCATGTAGGAGAAAATAAGAAAAAGTATAGTCACTCCATATAATATATAGGTGCTCAAATTCATAACCTCCTTACATCAAAAGATACCCAAAGGCATTAAAAATATAACCAATTATGATGATTCGCCGTACCAATTCCTACCCCCTTTAAAACCAAAGCTTCTGCTATTGGCAGCGTGCCAAAAATATCAGCGTACATTGGAACTCCTACAAAAGTTGCTAACAGGACAGAATACCATTTGTCTTGACCTAGCACTGCAGCTATGATTGACTCTGGAATCCAATTATGAATGGCTGCGCCAATTCCTACACCTATCAATATATACATCCATACCTTCTTGATTATGTCTAGCACTTGATCCTTAGCAAAATCTATTCTATCTCTTGTAGTCATCTCTTCTTGTTCCGCTTCAAGCACCTTGTTGTGAAAGACAAATGACTCTACATATCTTTCAAGCTTCAATTTGCTAATAATTGTTCCTCCAATAACTGCTAGGATAAGACCTACAACAACATAAGCTACTGCAATCTTCCAATTAAATATGCTAGCAAGCAAAATAACAGAGGCCAAATCTACTAGTGGTGAAGATATTAAGAATGAAAATGTAACACCAATTGGAAGACCTGCACTTGTAAATCCTATGAATAAAGGAATGGATGAACAGGAGCAAAATGGTGTAACCGTTCCAAGTAAGGCACCAAATATATTTGCTGATACACCAGTGAATCTTCCTAGTATTTTTCTAGTTCTCTCAGGTGGAAAGAAGCTCTGGATATATGAAATCGTAAATATTAAAACGGATAGCAGTATAAATATTTTTACTACATCATAGATAAAGAAATGAATACTTCCCCCAACTCTACTACTTGTATCTAATCCTAAAATATTCTGAACCAGAAATGTCACCAAATTACTAAGCCATTCCATTTTTAGCAATTGGTTGTTTAACCACTCAAATATGAACATAAGACCATCTCCCTAAATTGTTTAACCTTATTTATTGCTTTCACCAATTTTTAGTCCAATACCATCAAATAGATTTTTTATTGAATCTAAGCCATCTTTATGAATCGAATATTTCATCCATACCCCATCACGCCTGCTGTGAACGAGTCCACTATCGCATAGTATTTTCATATGATAAGAAAGCGTAGGCTGTGTTATATTGAAATCTTCAAGTATCTTACAAGCACAAAGTTCTCCATCAGAAAGCATATCAAAGATTCTTACTCTCGTTTCATCTGACAGTGCTTTCATGCACAATGCATATTCCCCATAGTTTTTGCTCAAATTTCTCACCTCATATTATTTCTTGTTAAACACATAGATACTTATCTATGCCCATTATATTCCTAGACATAGATAAGTGTCAATGTATTAATCGAATTATCTCTAATAAAAATTAAGCAAGGCTGTAACGAAACAACCTTGCTTATACAGACTTCCTCATCAATTCTACGACCTTTGCGGCTGCCGATGTTACAGCTGATTCTCTGGGAACCAGTGTTTGCTGCTATTTGCAATTTTAACTAGAATCAGCATAACAGGTACTTCAACAAGTACACCTACAACTGTGGCTAATGTTGCTCCTGATTCAAGTCCAAACAGTGAAATAGCTACTGCTACCGCAAGTTCAAAGAAGTTACTAGCCCCTATCATTCCAGCCGGAGCTGCTATGTCATGCTTAAGCTTCCATAACTTTGCCCATCCATAGGCTATAAAAAAGATTAGGAAGGTTTGAATTGTCAATGGGACAGCGATAAGTGCTATATGCAATGGATTATTAATAATGATATCCCCTTGGAAGGAGAAAATGATCACCAATGTTAATAGCAAACCAATAATAGTGATATTGTCGAATTTTTTAATAAATACATTGTCGAAGTAATCTTGACCTTTGTGTTTAATAATATATTTTCTTGAAAGATATCCTCCTGCTAGAGGTATTACTACAAACAATACCACCGATAGAAACAAAGTATCGTAAGGAATTGGAACATTACTTACTCCAAGTAAGAACGCTACGATCGGTGTAAAAGCTACTAGTAATATCAAATCATTTACTGCTACTTGCACCAAGGTATAAGCAGGATCACCCTTTGTAAGGTGGCTCCAAACAAATACCATGGCTGTGCATGGTGCTGCTCCTAATAATACTGCTCCTGCCAGATAATCCTTTGCCAATTCAGCTGGTATAAGAGCTTTGAATACCACATAGAAGAAAAACGAGGCTATGAAAAACATCGTAAAGGGCTTAATCAGCCAATTCGTTACACAGGTAACAATTAACCCTTTTGGTTTCTTTGTTGCATTTACTATGCTTGAAAAATCTATTTTCAGCATCATTGGATAGATCATTAACCATATCAATATTGCTACAGGTATTGATACCTTTGCATATTCAAAATTGCTTAGTGTTTCTGGAATAATTGGAAGCACCTGTCCAAGTACCACACCAGCTACGATACATATTGCTACCCATACTGTAAGATATTTTGCAAAGAATCCTAGACCTTGATCTTCTTTTTTCTTCATTTCATTGCTATTTTTCATAATTACTCCTCCTTATTATCGAAGCATATTTTACCATCTTTTAACTCTTCACAAGTTATTCCACTTTTCTTATATTTCTCTAGTCTATCCAAATCAACCCTACATTTTTCCAATTGATTAATCTCCTTTGAAAGAAGCTCTGATAAGAAAGGATATTCCGCTAAAACCTTTTTATTGATACTATAATATACATATAATGCCCTTTTTTCATATGTTATAAGATTTGCTACAGCAAGCTTATTTAAATGTCTTGATGCATTTGATTGATTGATATCTAGTAGATATTCAATTTCACAAACACACAGCTCGCCCATATTTAATAAACCTAATATTCTTAAACGTGTTTCATCTCCCAAAGCCTTCATTAACTGAATGAGATCCATAAATTCACCTCCGCATATTACTATATTCGCTTATACTCATATAATATGCTTAAAAATAAAATCCGTCAATGGATTTCACAACAAATTAACAAACACTGCTAAAAAAAGTATCTTATTTGGTCCTGAAATACTTTTTTGCTCACATATAACCGCCGCGAAACTCTCTATGGCGGTTATAAGCGAGCCCATCACTTGTGCTCTATTTTAAACTTGCAAAATAAAGTAAATCGCCAGCAGCAGCAATATGATCCCTCCGACCTTTTCAATATAGCCTTGGAATTTATGCAGCCCTTTTATATTTTTAAGCAAGCTTGTAAATGTTCCAACAATTAGCAGTGGTATGCTTCTACCAATAGCAAATGTAAACATTAGTGCCATACCGTATAGCACACTACCCTTGGATGCAGAATATGCCAATACCGACGCAGTGATTGGCAGGGTGCAGGGCGAT
>JAQSYB010000261.1 GCA_029256365.1 Clostridia bacterium | reverse complement strand
GGGAAGCATTCCCCATGCTCTCGCAAAAACCTGACTGCTGCTTGCACAGCCATATGCTGGTCATGATCTAGCTTCGTAGGGTAATCAAACCTCCAACGCTCTGTTTGTTGTGTAATAAGTGCTTTGTCTTCATCCCCTGCCGCAATACCGGCTGCAGCAAATATCCTGCAATCATAGTTGCGGCAAGTGATTGGGCGATGCTCATAAATTGTACACCTGCTATCCTTTTGCATTGGGCAGTGACCATTCTCATAGTAGCCCAACAGCACATTTCCCTTAGGTAGACCAGGTGCTGCAAATAAGAGTTTTTTATTAATCTTAGTAAGCGTCTGTGCTTCTTCTGGTCTGATATGTATAAAGTAGGATGAGGTGCAGCAAGCTTTGCACTCGCCGCAATCTACATCTACTCCGCTTTCTTTTACGAGAGCGCTGCGTATGCTTCGAAGCCAGGTAGAAAAATCCCCAGCCGGCAGACTTTGTTGGTCACTCATATTCTTCATACGTAATCCTTTTGTATCATCATTCATGGAATTCACCTTTCACCTGGAAAATTGTTCATGTATTTATATTTCCTTGACTCTTCATATCAAGATCAATGATTCAATGTAAAAAAGACTTCACTTGACTATTTTTTATTATATGAAAACTGATATAATAAAAACAAGATAAACCTTTGGGTATGGAATGGGGGAAATAAAATGCAAAATTTGAATAGGCCTATTGAAAGGCGACACCAGCATCTTAGGCTGGATAATGATTCTAATCTGCGCAATGCTCACCATTTATGCTAAGCCAGAGCAAACAAATTTGTTTTTTGAAATGTTCAATATCCCAATACGGGAATATTGGAATTATTCCCTTTTAAATGTTGTATTTACTCTTTTGGAATTTCTTTTTGTTCTTACTCTCATAGGCATTTTTATGAATGCCATGCGTCAACGCCGCAAAACCGACAAAATAAAAAAGTCCTTAATCTTTCAATTAATCATGTCCCTTGTTGGAATGATTCTATTATATATCAATTCAATTGTATAAAAGCTGCTGTCTAGCAGCTTTTATTTTTTCTTCTTCAGCTTTTCTTCTGCATGTTTGATATTCTCAGCAACTCTAAATTGAACGATTCTTCTTATTAGGTCATAGGGCATTGGCTTATCAATCGGAAATTGCACGGATCCTTTTCCTGATTTATATTGTGACAATTCATTTTCAAAGGCTGCATGTCCACTGGGAAGTGAATAAAAGCCTATATGCTTTTTATAAGCAGCAAAATGCACCAAGGTTCCATGCAAATCAAAAGTAGGCATTTGATAGCTAATCTTTTCTACTGCTTCTGGTGCCTCTTCTTTTATCACTTGTCTTAAAGTCTTTAGTATTTCCTGAACCTCAGGAGGAAATTCTAAAATGTATTCATCAATTGACTCATGCTTCATATTGTTTCCTTCCATTGCTCCTCCTCTATGCTGTATTTCATAACCAAAATCTAACAAACCTACAGATACTGCTGTTTTGTTTTATTTGTCTTGAGTTTGTTCGGATTCCTGGGAAACCAGCCCTTTTTTACTCTTTTCTCTTGTTCAAATATCTCATGTATGCTCCAAAGACAGGAAAAACCTGTGACACCCAATATGGCACAAATAATCTGATTCTCAATCAGAACAGATGCTCCTATAAATAGTATACCTCCCAGTAAAAACATTGGCCATATCTTTTTGCCAATATAATATTCTGTCTTAATTACGATGGGATGAAAAATTCCTATTATTAAAAATGCTGCCACTCCTATCACAATCCCTTGCATGTTCATGCTCAAAAACTCCTTCTATGGTACTTTGGTTTATTTTTCACTATAGTAATATGCCAAAGTCGACCAACTTAAACCTCTGCATCATATGTTAAAAGCATGAATCTACAAATAATAACGACAGGAGTACTTTTCATTCCCCTGTCGCTATTTAAATATATGAACTCCCTTGATTTAAAGCTATTTCTTATTTACAACGGGTATCCATATTTCACTTCTATAGTTTGGTAAAGTTGTATCTTTGCTTTCGTTCCATAGAATTTCTGGTCCTTCCGCTATTTCGTAATTTGAGGATGGAAACCATTCTGAATAAATGCGTCCCCAAATGTTTTGCAAGGTATCTGGAAATGGTCCTACTGCTTCAAAGACTGCCCATGTTGACGCAGCAACTTCAAGCTTCATAAGATCAGCTGGACACTCCTTGGTTGTTGCCACACCGATATAGTGATCTAATTCTCCTTTTTCCTCCATTCGTGCTTCGGAAAAGTTTGTTGATGCACTAAGCATTCCCAAGGGCTCTACATTAGAAAGCTCTTTGAGCTTCGTAATGATCTCCATGTTTAAGCTCTCATACATCGCTGCAATCTCTGGATTCACTCCATTGAAAACAATAGGAACTCTTTTCTTCAAGCCAACGATTCGAAATGCCTCTTTTTCTAATATTCGATAATTCATTTCATTGCCTCCTTTAATAGATAATTGAAAGGTCATTCTTGGATAAGCTTTTAGTGATTGACCATTGTTCTTTGCTTCTGAAGGTGTTATTCCATGCAGCTTATGAAAAGCTCGAGTAAAAGAATCTGCTGAGCTGTATCCAAATTTCATGGCAATATCAATTACCTTCTCCTTACCATTCACCAACTCAAAAGCTGCTATCGTAAGGCGTCTGCGGCGAATGTACTCCGACAGACTAACTCCTGCAAGAAAAGAAAACATTCTTTGGAAATGATATTCCGAGCAGAAGGCTATCTGAGCAACTTCTTTAAAATCAATTTCACTTACAAGATTTTCTTCAATATAATTTAATGCTTCATTCATTTTCTTAATTGAATCCATAAGTATGACCTCCTTTCTCTAATAGAATACCAGATGCAAAATCCATCAGCCCGACAATTCCTGCACAAATATGTAGGGTACTACAACTTCACAAATAAACATTTACAATAAAAGACCTTCCGCTCTGATATAAATCTATCGTAGCAGAAGGATTATTATTTATCAATTTTTTGGAACATCTTTCATCACCCACGTTCCAGTAAAATGATAGAATCTTTTCTTTATCGGAATACATGGGATTCTGGTTTCAAAGTATATTTTTCAACAAAAATATATGTGATGATAAATAACTCATAAAGAATCAACGAATAGATTAGTTTCCAGTCCCCTTGCATCACTAGTATGTTCATTTTTACAAATATAGTTTGGACCGCAATGGAAATAATAACTGGGACCACCTTCCAATACCATTTCTTTAGTACACATGTAACTATCACCAATAGCAATGATTCAATCATATGATAGAAAAAAATGATGATAATGCTGGACAAATATAAGTTGCCCACCAAATGATTTACCAAATCCAGCTTATAATATTGCTTCCCCAAAAGTAAAAGTACTGGTGCTGGAATATGTATAATTATCATGGCAACAAAATAGAAGGTTGTTGCTCTTGATATTCCATATCTCTTTTGATTCATTATTGCAAACCATTTTTTAAAAAATGACAGAAATAAAACAACAGCAATAAATGTCATATAGTATCTCCACCAATGCTGCTCGTATATCCTTAGGTTCACAAACCAATACTCTATTAAGGTAAAAACAGCTGCAACTGATAGAATCCATTTATAACGTAGGGAATAGCCCACCATAATGATTGCTGCTGCCGGATAAAAAGTACTATTTATTAATAGATGTCCAAATAGATTTTGCGCCCAAGGGTCTGCAAATACACCAGTTTTATATGCATAGGAATTAAATAGTCCAAGTACTAGGAATTCACCAAGCCATGTTACACTTCCTGAGAATAGGGAAAAAACAATGAGAGTGGAAACTTTATATAAATCTCTTTTCTTATATATTGTATAGGCAATACTTCCTACACTGATGATACTCAAACTAATATACAAGAATAAATTTATCATAATCCACCTCTTATTTTTATTGTTTCTTATGCAAATAAAATACTCAATGCTTTAATAGAA
>JAQSYB010000260.1 GCA_029256365.1 Clostridia bacterium | reverse complement strand
GAGGCCAATTGCCCAAGACTGATCACCATTCCTGTAATTGATTCCTTTGATGTAGAGGGAAGATCTACGGTGAAGATTATGGGCTTCGCTAAATTTTTCTTAGACGATGTAAATTATTTGGGGGGACAAACTGAAATAAATGGAAGATTTGTACGCGCTTTGGAAGAGGGTAAGATAGATGATACAGGTTATGATTTTGGCTTATTTGGTGTAAAGCTGGTTGAGTAGGTCTAGAGAAAGGGTGGGAACCATGGGGAACATTAACAAAAAGATTGCGTTGATAGCAGTTGGAGCCGCGCTGGTAACAAGCCTGATGATATATTTATATCTTTCAAGCATGAGCAGCACAGGTACAGGTGTAAAAAGCAAAACAATATACGTAGCGATGAATGATATTGCAGCAAAGGTGGTTATTACAGATGCAATGATAACCTCTGTAAAGGTACCTATTGATATCACACTACCCATTGGCGCTGCTGATAAGAATGAGATATTAGGCAAGATGACAAGAGAAAGAATAGTCAAAGGAGAACCCATACTGCTTGAGCGTTTATTCCCGGAGAAAAAAACCACAATGACGTATGTCATACCAAAAGGAAAGCGAGCAGTGACGATATCTGTAAATGAAGTAATTCAGACAGCGGGTTTTATTACTCCTGGAGACTTTGTAGATATTATTGTGACTTATGAGGAAAAAGATAAGGAAATGAATGGTACCAAGATTTTTTATCCAAAGTTTACAAAGGTACTGCTTCAAAATGTTCAAGTACTTGGTATCGGTCATAACATGACGGAGACAAATGTAATCGAAAAAGAATTGGCGACAAGTGTCACCTTGGCTTTATCCTTAATTGATGCTGAAAAGCTAATTCTTTCTGAGGAAAGCGGTACATTAAGACTTGCACTAAGACCTGCTGCTGAAGATGGTATTGTAAATACACCTGGTGCAGTCAGAGATGATTTGATGGTTCCAAAGAGCAAGTTCCAATAATTTATTAAGAGGGTGTCATGATGGAAAGAAAGATTAGAATTATTATTGTTGATGACTCTGAGCAAACCAGGGAAAATATACATGCGATATTTGGCTATGAGGAATCCATTGAAATAATCGGCGAAGGACAAAATGGACTTGAGGCTGTTGCATTGGCAAGAGAATTAAGACCAGATGTCATACTAATGGATATCAATATGCCTGAAATGGATGGGATTAAAGCGACGCAGACAATTACAGAAGAAGGCTTTGACGGCTCTGTGATTATCATGTCTATTCAAGGGGAAAAGGAATATATCAAAAAAGCAATGTCTGCAGGAGCTAGAGATTATGTAATCAAACCCTTTGGCGTCAATGAGCTGATTGAAGGGATAAGAAGAGTTTATCAGCTGGATCAAGCAAAAAAGAAAAAGATAGCAAACCCAATATCGGGGGCAAAGCTTCAATCAAAGGTAATCAGTGTTTTTTCTACCAAGGGTGGCGTAGGTAAAACAACAGTGGCTACCAATTTAGCTGTAGCAATCGCAACTACCTCCAAGAAAAAAGTAGCTCTTTTGGACTTGGATTTACAGTTTGGAGATGTTGCCATCAGCTTGAATCTTTATGTAAAAAACACCATAACAGAGCTGGTCAAGGATTTGATTAATGTAGAACATGAAAATGACATGATTGAAGAATACATGCTGACCCATTATTCTGGAGTCAAGGTGCTGGCAGCACCTACGAAACCGGAAAATGCAGAGTATGTAAATTCAGAGCATATAAAAAAGATTATTGGGATATTAAAGTCAAGATTTGAGTACATTATTATTGATACGGCCCAAGGCTTTGACGATACTGTAATAACCGCTTTGGATGACTCCGATACAATACTTTATGTATCAACCTTGGATCTTCCATCTATAAAAAATACCAAGAACGGACTAGAGGTTATGAAGACACTAAATTACTCTAGCGAAAAGGTTAGAGTGGTAGTAAACAAATCCAATGAAAGCTTCGGCATTAAGCATTTGGATTTTAAGGCTGCTTTGAATGTTGATCTTTGGGCTATTATTCCTGATGATTTGGCTTCCGTTGCAATCTCAGTAAACAATGGACATCCCTTGGTATCTCATAGAAGATCCTCGGTTGTGTCCAAACGTATTTTTAAGCTGGCGCAAACAATTGTACAGGGTGAGAAGCCAAAGCAGAACATATTTAAAATAGGATAGTTATTATGCTTATTAAATATGATGTCAAGATTCTTCGCGCTGCTCATTATGACAACGCTGTTCTCATAATGATAATGTAAAAATAGTCCATGAGGTGATAAATATGAGCTTATTAAAAAGAATAGAGCAGGAAAAAGGAGAACTAAGCAGCGAAGGAAAGCAAAGTCAAAAGGAAATGAAAAAAGAAGATCCTTATTCCGAAGTAAAAGGTCTGATTCACAAAAAAATCATAGAAAAAGTTGATTCCAGCTTGTTAAACAGTACAAAGGATGAGCACAGGGTAAATGCGCAAATAGCAGAAATCGTTGATGAAACCTTGAAGGAAAAGGATATCTATATTTCACGGACAGAAAAACAGGAAATCATCAGCTATATCATTGATGAAACCATAGGCTTTGGCCCGATCAGTAAATATCTGATGGATGAAACGGTTTCGGAGGTAATGGTCAATGGACCGAAGCAGGTCTATGTTGAACGCAATGGAAAGCTGCAGATTACAAATGCTTCCTTTGAAGACAACAAGCATATTATGAGAATCATCGAGAAGATTGTATCGCCTCTAGGCAGAAGAATAGATGAAAGCTCTCCTATGGTAGATGCAAGATTGCCTGACGGCTCTAGAGTAAATGCAATTATACCTCCCCTTGCACTGGATGGTCCTACGATTACAATACGTAAGTTTGCAAAGAAGCCCCTAGAAATGAGCAGTCTAATAGGCTATGGTACCTTGACACCAGAAATGGCTTTGTTTATAGAGGCTTGTATCAAAGCAAGGTTGAATGTAGTTGTTTCAGGGGGTACTGGAAGTGGTAAGACAACAACACTGAACGTTCTATCCTCCTTTATACCCTTTGATGAACGAATCGTCACCATTGAGGATGCTGCAGAGCTTCAGTTGCGGCAGGATCATGTGGTGAGGCTGGAAAGCAAGCCTGCCAATGTAGAAGGAAAAGGTGCTGTGACCATAAGAGAGCTGGTAAAGAACTCTTTGAGAATGAGACCGGATCGAGTCGTAATTGGAGAGGTCAGAGGCGGTGAAGCCTTGGATATGCTGCAGGCAATGAATACAGG
>JAQSYB010000259.1 GCA_029256365.1 Clostridia bacterium | reverse complement strand
ACAAACAATGGAGCTAGAACGATAAGGGGTACTGTCTGAGACACCAGCAGTATGGGATATATGGCCTTTTTTATCAATTTTACACTGTCCATCAGTATTGCCAATATCAAGGCCAATAGGATGGATATAAAGAATCCTGCCATGGCTTCTGTCAAAGTAACAAGAATATGACTCTGTATGCTTGGCAGTATCTCTATCAGTGTGCTTCCGACATCCGTAGGAGAAGGAATCAGCAAACGGCTAATCCCTCCCATATCTACAGCCAGCTGCCATGCTATAAGCAATGCAGCAAAAAATACCGCCGGGATGATACTATTTTCTATATTTCGCAATCTTTTCATCCATTGTCACACCCTCTGGCTTATAATCAATCTTTACCATGGACATCACTCTAGTGGCACCTTCTCTAACACATATTTCCTGAGCCTCTTTCACGATATCCAGCAAATATGTAAGCTCTCCCTCCATGGTGGTTTCCATAGGACCTACCTCATATTTCACACCGCAGGAATCAATGTATTCTATCACCTTGTCAACAACGTCATATATTCTATCATCACTTACACGTGGCAAAACCTGAAGACTAACATTTACAACAGCCATTCTACTACCTCCTTTCATATTATTGGCAAAAGGAAAACAAAAAACCCCTTATCCATTCCAGATAAAGGGTTTATACGTCAAAACGCATACTCTTTCCCTCCGCTGGCATTATCCAGTTCAGGTTGTAAGGGTCGGAGCGTTCTAGCTCCCTCTCAGCCGAATTCCTTCAGCTCCCCATTTTGTTTTATTACAATAACATTCTAATACATCTATCCCCCACCGTCAAATGATATTTCTTGGCAACATATTTACATGATCAGGAAATGGACATTACTCCCTTCATCTGTTAGAATACTTGAGGGTTAATTATTTATTTTAGGGGTGTTATTATGAAAAATAGCAAATACCTGCCCTATTTTGCAGGGATTGCAGTCTCTATTATTTTCGGCATGTCCTTTATGTTCACCAAACAAGCCCTGGATAGCTTCGGAACCTTTCACTTGCTTGCCTTTCGGTTTACATTGGCAGCTTTGATGTTAAGCGTTCTAGCTTTAATTGGTGTCATAAAAATTGAGCTGCGGAATAAACCTATAAAGGAGCTTTTACTACTTTGCTTCTTTCAGCCAATTGCCTATTTTATTTTTGAAACCATCGGCGTCAAGCTCACTTCATCCTCTCAAGCAGGTATGATGATTGCATTGATACCCGTTGTGGTTACATTCATGGCAATGGTCTTTTTGAAGGAAAGCCCCAATAAAATGCAAAGCATATTTGTATTTGTATCTGTTTTGGGTGTTCTGTTTATAATAGCAATGTCAGGAAACCTAAACTCTGGAGGAAATCTAGTCGGTATCGCTATCTTAATGGGCGCCGTGGTATCTGGAGCAACCTATAATATACTTTCCAGGAAGCTTTCCAGCCATTACAAGCCTTTGGAGATAACCTTTATCATGATGTGGGTCGGTTCGATTTTCTTCAATATGATTGCTGTTGCCAATAGCATCATGGAAGGCACCTTACACAGCTATTTTAGCGGTTTTTCTTCATGGCAAGCAGTCTTATCAATACTTTACTTAGGAATTCTTTCGTCAATTTGTGCTTTCTTCATGCTGAATTTTATGCTGTCAAAGCTTACAGCCTCCAGCTCAGCAGTTTTTTCTAATTTGACTACAGTAATATCAATTCTGGCCGGTGTTTTTATAAGGCACGAAAGCTTTTACTGGTATCAGCTGGCAGGCGGGATACTCATCATATTAGGTGTGTGGGGTACAAATTACTATGGAATGAAGACATCTGTGGAGGAAAGCATTACAACTGGGGCATAACCCTTTTATTGACGAAAATATAACGCTTCTTTGACTATTATTTTCTTACCTTGGGTAAACCAAAATGTTATAATATGATTGAAGAATAAATTTGCATTAGGAAAGGTGCGGGTAAACTAAATGAATCTAGCTTTTTTCCTTGTTTCTAAGTCAGAGACTATTTATCTTTCTCCTAAGCATACCATGAGGCAGGCCTTAGAGAAGATGGAGCATCACAGATATACCGCAATCCCTCTGATAGACAACAGCGGAAAATATCAAGGTACCATTACGGAAGGAGATTTACTTTGGAAGCTGAAAAACACTCCTGGATTGTGCTTTGAAAATACAGAAAAAGTGCTGCTAAAGGATATTCCACAGAGAGTGAACAACCTACCTGTAAAAATCACTTCTTCCATAGAGGATCTGATATCTCTAACGATCATCCAAAACTTTGTGCCAGTAATTGATGACGGTGGTATCTTCATCGGAATCATACGACGAAGTGATATAATAGAATATTTTGCAAAGAAATATTCCGAAATGATGTGACACAGCCAAGACTGTTGAGTAATTCAACAGTCTTTTTATATGTCTTTTCTCTCCCTTTTGTATAAATTTCTGCATATATGTGAATGACTTAAACATATTTAGCAGAGGCTTGTTCATATAATTGACAAGAGGGAGGTATTTCAATGTTTTTAAAAAAGAAACTCATTATTCTATTCCTTTGTTTTTTCATCATTTCCTTTGTACTATCATCTATACCAGCCATTGTGGTATCTGCAGATACTGATATACAACTCACCAATACCTTAGGTGGAAGCATCCCGCAGGAGGATGTCTGGAGCACCATTACCATTAGTGCAGCTGGAGATGTAACCTTAGGAAGAGATGCAATTACCGCATATTATGGCAGCTTTGATCATGAAGTAGAGCTGCAAAAAAGCAATTATTCATATTTTATGAAAAATGTAAAACATTTATTTGAAACGGATGATCTTACCATTGTTAATTTGGAAGGTCCCTTAACAAAGGCCACCATCGCAGCTGAAAAGCAATTTCGCTTCAAAGGCTCAGCTGTATATACGGAAGTACTGAAGCAGGGCAGCATTGAAGCCGTTAATCTTGCTAACAACCACATGTTTGACTATCAGGACCAAGGCTACTGGGACACTGTTTCCAATCTTTCAGGGGCTAATCTTGGATATTTTGGCTTTGAGCACAAGTATTTAACTGAGGTAAAAGGAATAAAAATTGGTATGCTGGGGCTTTTAGGCTGGGACAGCAGCAAGCAGAAAAAAGAAGAAATTAAGAAGGCTGTAGAAAGCTTGAAGGAGCAAGGTGCAGGTGCAAACCTAATTATAGCAAGCTTCCACTGGGGAGAAGAGCGAAAGTATACTCCCAACAAGATTCAAAAAGACCTAGGTCGTTATTGTATTGATATTGGCGTTGACTTGGTACTGGGCCACCACCCTCATGTGGTGCAGGGAATTGAAACCTATAAGGGCAAAAGCATTGTGTACAGTATGGGAAACTTTTGCTTTGGCGGGAACAAAAACCCTACAGATAAGGATGCCTATATCTATCAGCATAGCTTCAACTTTAAGAACAATGTTCTGCAACAGGAAGAGGGGCAGGTAATACCTGTTTCTATATCCTCCGTAAAAACCCGCAACAATTATCAGCCTACACCCTTAAAGGGAATTGAGGCAGATCGGGTAATGAATAAAATTAAAAACTGCAGCCTTGGATTAAATCAGTAATTGTACTTGGTGACACAAAAAAGTAAAAGTAGGAAATCAAATAAAAATGATTTCCTACTTTTTTAAGCCATAATTTTTAAGGAGCTATTTTCTAACTAAGTCTTTTGTACCCAATACAACATGAGCTAAGCCGAAGCCAACAAGACCTGCACTTACCAAAGGCATGATGTCTTTTTTGTGCATTCCTCTTTTTTTCATGTCTATGCCTCTCATCATAGCTCCGCTAGCCAATACTGCGCTTCCAAGCAAGGTTGGTATTAATCCTTCTTTCATACTTTTTCCCTCCTTATATTCAGAAGTCAATATTATTTTGTGCAATTCCTTCAAATAAAACCACGAGCTGAGGCTATAATTAAATGCAGGCAATCCAAATATTTCATGTATAAGAATAGATTTATTTATGATTTTTTTATGATTGTCGCATTTTTTGAACAAAGTTTGGCAATAATATAACTGTACACAAGTACCTATATTGAACACAAGAAAAGAAATATGCTTCTTGTGCATGAATTTCATTGGTGTACTTCGCAATAATCTGGTTCCAATAAGTTGAATCAATTTCGCGATTTATAGGTATATTTTAGGAGGTAAAAAATGGCTGACAAAGATCTAAATTGCAAGGATTGTGGTAATACTTTTGTATTTACAGAGGGCGAGCAGGCTTTCTATAAAGAAAAAGGTTTTGAAAACGAACCACAAAGATGCGCCGATTGCAGAAGAGCAAAGAAAAATCAAAACGACCGTGGCGGTAGAGATTTCAGAAGATAATTCTTCCGGGGCACAAGGGTCATTGAATGTTCAATGGCCTTTTTTGTTTTTAAATATGCTAAAATAATAATAAATTGATATAGCGGAGGGACCATTATGTGTGGAAGATATCAGCTTGCTTCTGGAATCAATCAGCTTATGCTTATGTTCAATGCACAGAATCGATATATTGGATACGGCGCTCAAAATGAAATTTTTCCAACAAATCTAGTCGCCATCGTAACCAAAGAGGGCAATCAAAATTTTATTGAAGCATCCAAATGGGGCTTTGACAACCATTATGACAGCCGCCCTCTAATTAATGCCCGGGGAGAAACAGTAGATGAAAAGAAAACCTTCAAAAATATGTTCACTCAGGGACGCTGCATCATTCCAGCCACAGCTTTTTTCGAATGGCGCAAAAACCCTGATGGAAGTAAAACAAAGATGCAGATAAAAGTTCGAGATGCCGAGATTTTTGGAATGGCTGGGTTATATCGAGCTGAGCAGGCTGCTGACAATAGCACCATACTTCGATGTGCCATTATCACCACTTCGGCAAATCCTGCTATGCAGAGCATCCACGAAAGAATGCCTGTCATTTTATCCTCAGAAGCAAAGGATGTGTGGTTGGACAATACCATCGGTGATATTCCAATGCTTAAGGATTTCTTGAAGCCTTATTCTGGAGATCTAGAGTTTGCTGTTGTTTAAAATGAATAACAAGGTATCCTAACTAAATAGAATACCTTGTTATTTATTCTTTTTTGGACTTCATCTCTTTTTTTACTTCCATTCGTGATTTACGAAAGGTTTCCTCTGCCGCTTCTAAATTTCTTTTCTTTGCTGCTTGTGCGATTTTCTTTTGTGCTTTATTCAAAATTCCACCTCCCCAATATGCTCTTATTATTGGTAATTCTATTTGTCTCTATTCTT
>JAQSYB010000258.1 GCA_029256365.1 Clostridia bacterium | reverse complement strand
AGTGTCAATTGCAACAATAGCTGGAAAGTCTTCCACCCAAAGCTCCATTACAGCTTCAGCACCCAAGTCCTCATAGGCTATTACCTTTAAGGATTTGATTACAGTGGAAGTATATGCTCCCAAGCCTCCTATTGCAGCAAAATATATGCAATTATGCTTTATCATGGCATCAATTACCGACTCAGCCCGATCTCCTTTGCCCATCATTCCCGTAAGCCCTTGTTGGATAATTTCTGGCGCATATTTGTCCATCCTCCCTGAGGTGGTAGGCCCAAAGGGTCCTGCCGCATAGCCTGGTTTGGGAGGACATGGCCCTGCATAATAGATAATTTGACCTGCTACGTCAAAAGGCAGCTTCTCGCCTCTTTCAAGGGCTTCAACCATACGCTTGTGTGCAGCATCTCTAGCAGAGAATATTTTGCCGGAAATCAAAACCGAATCTCCCGCCTTTAAATCTTTTAGTGTTTCCTCTCGAAGAGGAGTGCTTACTTTTTTATACATGATACACCTCTATAGCTTTGTTTCTTTATGTCTTGATGCATGACAGGTAATATTAATCGCCACTGGCAGACCTGCAATATGCGTGGGAAAGCTTTCTATGTTGACGCCCAAGGCTGTTGTAATTCCACCCAAGCCTTGAGGACCAATGCCAAGATTATTCACCTTGGACAAAAGCAACTCCTCCAGTTCAGCATAGAAAGGATTGCTATTTTTAGCATCCAAAGGTCGAAGCAAAGATTTTTTGCTCAAAAGAGCTGCCTTTTCCATGGTTCCGCCAATTCCAATGCCTATTATAATTGGAGGACATGGATTAGAGCCTGCATTTTTGACAGTCTCCAATACAAAATCAATTACACCTTCTACACCATCAGAAGGCTTAAGCATTTTTATTGCACTCATATTTTCACTGCCAAAGCCCTTTGGCATAACCTGAATTTTTATATTTTCTCCAGGAACAATATCGTAATGTATGATTGCTGGGGTATTATCACCAGTGTTTTTTCTATTTAAAGGATCCTCTACTACAGACTTACGAAGGTAGCCGTCTTTGTACGCTTGTCTCACACCCTCGTTTATTGCTTCAGTGAGATTGCCTCCAATTACATGAACCTCTTGCCCTATCTCAACGAAAATGACACTCATACCGGTATCTTGGCAGATCGCTATTTGCTTATCCGCTGCCAATTCCGCATTTTCAACTATTCTGCATAGCATATCTTTGCCAATTTCCGAAATTTCTATTTGCTTATAGCTTTTTAACTTTTCCAGCACATCACTGCTCAAAAAATAATTTGCTTCAATAAACAGCTCTTTCACTACTTTTTGAATTTGAATCGCATCGATTTCCCTCAAAATAACTCTCCTTGCTCTATTCATACAATAGAATTATAGTTGCAAAATTTGCTAGCACCCTGATGAACAGCATAAATGACTTCCTTCAATCATTTGTGCGTCTTTAAAGTCTTTTCTATTATTATACTAATTAATTATAATTTAATAAAGCATCGTATGATAATTTGTGCAATGGGCAAATAATTATATTCAGACTCCAATTGATAAAGTGGATAAGTTCTAATATAATGAATACATACTAAGAATTTTTGCGAGGTGAATACATGCTAAGAGCAGACTTAGATAGATATTATGGCTATTTTATCAAAACCATCATTTTCATTTTTGTGCTTGCTGTGATTTTTTTAATTGGTAAGATACTTTTTGCTTACTTTGCACCATTTCTAACAGCCATTGTTTTAGCGATGTTAATAGAACCAATCGTAAAGCTATTTCAAAGGCTTAAGCTTCCACGAGGCTATGCTGTAATCTTATCAATGATACTATTTGTAGGAACCTTTGTAAGTCTATCAGCATTTGCAGTTACTCGATTGATTTTCGAGCTAAGGGACTTATATATCAGTCTTCCAACATACTACAATGATATCTATAGTATGGTAGAAGCATTTATTCAAAAAGCAACTGCACTTTATCTGCAGCTTACACCAGAAGCAACAGGAATCATTCAAGATTTGATGCTAAATACCTTTGATAAGGTGAAGGTATTGTTGGGGCAAATGCTATCACAGACTCCATCCTCAACAATTGCAATCATCGGCAAGTTTACAGGTGCTTTCCTATTTACAATCGTTACATTACTTGCTACCTTCTTTTTTTCAAAGGACAAAACAGTGATACTAAGCTTCTTTTATCGACAGATGTCACCAGCCTGGCAGGATAAAATTATGACCTTGAGAAAAGACTTGTTCATGGCTCTTGTAGGTTTTTTAAAGGCTCAAATGATATTGTTAAGCGTGACCTTCATCGAATCCTATGTTGGTTTGTCAATACTGGGAGTGAAATACGCTTTGTTGTTTGCAATTATTATTGCTTTTGTAGATATTCTTCCCATATTAGGAACTGGCAGCATATATGTTCCCTCTGCAATCTTAAACCTACTCTGGGGAAATTACAAAGTAGCAATCTATCTACTTATACTATATGGAGTAATTATTACTGTAAGATACATCATAGAGCCAAAGGTTGTCGGTACTCAATTGGGAATACATCCCGTCGTAGCATTGGCTTCTATATTCGCAGGTTTGAAAATAATCGGCGTTGCAGGTGTTATTTTGGGACCAACTATCGTAGTAACAATCAAAGCATGCCAGCATGCAAAAATACTACCGCAATTTAAATAAATGAAAATCAAAACAGGTGCTTGAGCAACAATCAAGCACCTGTTTTTTTATGTTAAATTATAAAGCTCCCACCACTTCAAAGTAGGTCTCTTGCTCATTTCTATAAATGCTAATTCTATCTATATCTTCGACCATTTGTATTTTATACAAAACTTTATTCCTATCATTATATAATTGCTCTGTTTCCTTCTCTGTATATTTAATAATTAAAGTACCTGCCTCTACCTTTGCAGACAAGCCTTCAAAATATGTTGGTTTACTATCCTTTACTTCATTTGAAGCGTTTAAAAATATGTATAAATCTTTATCACTTTTGTTTCCTTGTTGTTGATATTGAAACAAATAAGCGCCATTCTTTTGTTCCCAGGCTTGAAGCAGCAACGTAAATCTTTCATTCTTGATACTAGATATATCAACCTCATGAATGGACATCTCTTGATCTTGACTACAACCTGTTGATATTGCAATTAATAGTAGCAATAAAAAGGCTAGAAGTTTTTTCATTTAAATCATCTCCTGATTTATACTTATTGATATTGCTAATATATTATAACATAGTTATGTTTCGATTTTTGATTTTAGTGAAGAGTAGCATAGGCGGGCAGGCACATGGGCCTGCCCCTACGAGGAATGCAGAA
>JAQSYB010000257.1 GCA_029256365.1 Clostridia bacterium | reverse complement strand
CAATATCATGAAGGATAGCCGCCATTTTAAGATTCTCCAGCTTTTTATTAGATAGCTTTACCCTCTTACCCAAGGCAACAGCATATTCTCCGACCCTTAATGAATGACCTTGCGTATAAGGATCTTTAATTTCTATTGCTTGTGAAAAGGATCTAACCGTATCAATATACACACGACGCATGTCTATATAAAGCTTATAGGAATAGCGAGCCAATAACAGTGGGCCCATAAATAAAAATATGCCAAGCATACTATATTTCATATATGCAATTGCCATTAATACTCCTATAGGTGCTACAAATATACAATCTCTAGCTGCCCATAATATATTATTAAGCCAATTACCAACAGACTTTTCACCGTCAACAATAGCCATTAATAACGAAATTACAGTTTCATTAATTAAAGCATATACCAATATGCAAACTATTAAAGGTAGAAGATAGCTGTTTAAATCTATATCACCTGACACACCGCCAAGCAACTTATAGCACAAACCCGCAATTCCAGCAGACAACAATGTATTTGAACCATTAAACAAGGTTTTATAGATTGGAGTATTAAAAATATGTAAACGTTTACCTTGATGTTTCACAGTTCTAAACATAATTCCCAAGCTAGCTATCCATGCAGCTTCAGATGCCCCATACACTAAAATCGCAGCTAAGCCTACTGCATATGCTACGGATACAGCACTTATTGTCTCAGAAACAGGAATTAATAGTGATTCCGCAATTATTGATAGTATAATAAATATAATAAAACTCTTTATATCAAATGCTGTAGATGTATTTAAGGTGTATACAAAATATGCAACTCCTAATGCGATTATAATGCTTATATATAGCTTAAGCTTGCTCGTCATAATATTCCCCTTTCTAGAAAATTGACCGACATACTTCATTATATTAAAACCAGCTTCTGAGTGCACCAGCAGATAATACTAATGAAACTAATGTTGCTATAACACCAATAATCTTTTTCACGGTTTGCCCTCCTTATTTTCAAGGCTCCATCTATCCGCTAATTAGATAGGCAACCGCTCCGCTAAGAAAAAAAGTATGTCGGCCAAAAATTTAATTCATAGTACTAATTTTCCTATTTACTGCCGATAGCACCGCCTTAACAACTGACTCATTTTCATCAGCATTGACAATACTGATAACAGTTCTTCCTTGCCATCTAAGGCAAAGCCAATCACACATGCACATAATTCTCTATTTGCAATCAATACAAGCTGTATGTCCTCTAGATAGAAGGCTTGCCCCAATTCTAGATAGTCCTCTAACGCCAAAATGGCAGCATCTGCTATTGCTTTCAGCTTATTATTTCTTGATTTAATTCTTCTGCTTTTGCCTTCAAAAGTCTTATCGTCAAATTTCAAGGTCACAATCGCTTCAATAGAATTCTTAATGTTGTTTACTGAAATGCCATCAAGCTTTAATCTGCTTTCTTTGAAGCCATTTTCATCTATTTGAGCAATGCTGATCACCTTATAATCAATGTTAATGCCAAATCTTGCATTGATGCCAGATTGTATGTCTCTCACCATTTGCTTGATATTCCGTTTCGTTCCTGCCAATACATGTATTTCCTCAACCTTATTGTCCGGACTGCATACTACGCTGCAGTGTTTGATGTCTGGCAGCTTGCATATAAGACTTTTTATTTCCTCTGATATGTTATTTGTAAAATTTTCCATAATACCCCTCCATCCGGACGCTTTCAATCAAATGTATTCGACCAATAAAGCGAAATACCTTCCTTGTCAGCAATATCTAATAAGCATAATATCATTTTTAGACAAAAAAAACAGCCCATAGGGCTGTTTTAATACGATTAGAATTGTGGCTCTATTAGGCCATAGTTGCCATCCTTACGCTTATAAATTACATTTACCTCTTCTGTATCTGAATTAGAGAATACGAAGAAGCTGTGACCCAAAAGCTCCATCTGCATAGCTGCTTCCTCAGCAGGCATTGGCTTGTAAGCAAATTTCTTTGTTTTTACTATTTGGATCTCATTGTCCTCTACCTCTGGCATATTTTCAAACAATGTATCAAATCTAAGGTTATAACCCTTCATTTTTCTTTCTAACTTTGTTTTCTGCTTACGCATCTGTCTTTCAAGCTTTTCTATTACATTATCAATCGACATGTACATATCATCTGTAGCTTCCTCACTTCTAATGATAATACCATTAAAAGGAATCGTTACCTCAAATATATGTCTACCTTTTTCAACACCTAAAGTTGCATGAGCCTCTGAGTTCGGACCGAAGAATCTTTCAAACTTTGACAGCTTCTTGTTTATCTTATCCTTTAGAGCATCTGTGACTACTATGTTTCTACCGCTAATTATAATACGCATAAACACCTCTCCTTTTTGCATCTGCTATGCTAATGGTTATATCTATTTTATTCTACATTGCAATAAATAATCCTGCCGTTTTTAATTTTTTATAGTAAAATTTATCAAATTTTCTGACAAATTTCCCTATATTACATATTTTCTCATTTTCATTCAAATTTTATGTATAAATTCTATTTTCGTATTTATGTAAAGCGAACAAGCCATATTTTTTATATTTGCACTATCGAGTAAAATCAAGGACTGCTAAAATAGTATCTTTTCCACATAGTTATGCACAGGCATTTTATGTTTTCTGTGCATAATGTGCGTAAGTCTGTTGATAACTTGTATTTAGGCTGTTTTAGCTGTTGAGAAGATGTGAATGGATGTGTATATCAAATAAGTACCTAATCGAACAAATTGTGAATAAATGCGACAAGCTTTTTGTAATTTGTCGAAATGAAGAAGAAACAAAATAAGGCGATTTTTCTGTTCCTGATTTTGGGCATGAAAAAAGCCGCTTTTCAGCGGCTTAATAAACTATCTTCTTGCGTCGAAGCAGTTCTTGCAATATACAGGTCTGTCACTTGTTGGCTTGAATGGAACTTGTGTTTCGCATCCGCACTCAGCACATGTTGTGTCGTACATTACTCTTTCTCTCTTAGCGCCTCTGTCTCCACTTGCATTCTTTCTAGCGGATCTGCAATCTTTGCATCTTGCTGGCTCGTTTTGGAAGCCCTTTTCTGCGTAGAATTCTTGCTCTCCTGAAGTGAATACGAATTCATTTCCACAGTCTTTGCATACTAAATTCTTGTCGTTAAACATGTAAAAATCCCTCTTTCCTTTTAGGCTGGTGTTGGTGATTCGAACTAATTGGGATTTCTACTGCCAAGACTTCGTTCACCCAAGCACACATTACCTTTATATTTTCGTTGGCGTACATTGCTAGCTGACCTGGTTTTTGTCCCCACACTCGCCATCTGGAGTTTTCGCTACCAACATTTGAGTCCCTCACTACTACCTCTCTCAGCATATAGCAGATTAATTACATGCCATGCTGGATGGACTTACCTCTAAGCCGCACCATGATCGTAGAGCCTTGCTCTGCTTACGTGGATCGTTTCGCCTGCGACTGGCATCGATTTTCAACCACAGACCTAGTTATTACACCGTACCATCATTATATAACTTTATTTGCCATGTTTCAAGTACTTTAGGTTTATTTATAGAAAATTAGGAATAATTTCACTTTACGGTACTATTTACCATGACCCTATATTCCTAAGTGCTTTGCTGCACAACAAAAAGAGGAAAATTGCTTTTCCCCTTTTACATCTTATTTTTTTCTGTCAATATAAACTCCGTCATTGTAAGTAGGTGTAGATCCATAGGCTTTCACAGATCGTCTACCTGTTTTGATTTGGCGAAGTTCATTTTTAACATTTTGAAATATACTGTCCAGCTTTTCTTTGTTGCTGTTTTCCAGTTCCATAATTTTATGTGCCATACCCATAATACTTTTTATATGTTCTTTTACATTTTTCATTTCTGGATGCTTATCCGTATCGATCAGCTCCAAGCTGTCAATTCCAAGCTCATCTTTTAGCAATTTGTACTCAGCTAAAAAAACTTCGTCCAGCTTGTCTATTTTATCTATTATCTGCTGCTTTTGCTGTACTAGAGCTTCTATATTATCTGCTTCGTTTTCTTCTATGTCTTTTTTCTGTTCTACTGTAATATCATACATGTCCTTAAAAAATGTCAGTTTTTTCTCTATGATTTGATTTAAATTACATATATGCTGATTCTTCATAATACCTCCCCGGATGGTGTAGCTTTATCTCAATTACTTGCTTACTGCCTGTTGTTTTACAAGCTTCATTGCTTGTGCCCAGGTATCACGCAACTCTTCTGCAAAACCAAGTACTTCTTCTACTATTGCTTTGTCTTTGTGAATGTTTGCTTCTTTGAGTCTTCTATTCATATAGTCATATAATGCAAGCAATCCACTTGAAACCTCATAATTCATATCAAGGGTACTCATAAACTCACCAATTATATTTTGTGATTTTATAATGTTGTTGTTGCTCTTCTCTATAGACTTTTCCTCAATACCCTGAATGGACATATTTAAAAACTT
>JAQSYB010000256.1 GCA_029256365.1 Clostridia bacterium | reverse complement strand
CTTATTTTGCGCGAAATAAACATTTCGCGCAATCTACATATTATACTATTTCGCCAAAAACTCGAAAAATCCTGCTGTTGCAAGACTTTCAGCTATAAATATTTTATTTTGCTGTTTGCTTTCTATTAATCTGATATTTATCAATTGTCTTACCTCTGCTTATACTTTGACATAAAAATTTAATTTTTATTATATTGTTCAAGTCTCCTTAGCTAATTCATAATAATGGTTTTGTCTATACATACAATTCATCGGCATTAATTTGTGGTATTTTCATATTTTTAGTGCAAAGAATTCCTAAATTATGATTTGCTATATTTGCCCATATTCCATTTAGTGCTAAGTTATTACCCCTAAAAATAAAATGGCTTAAAATCGATTTAAACGCGTCGTGATTTTAGCAATTTTTTCAAAATTTTACAAATCACATGTTGAATTATTTTATATGCTTTTTTTCCTGATTATTTTGTGATAAATAAATAAAGCAATAAAAAATGATATCGAAATGAGATTTTGAAGAAAAAGCGTCATGAATATTTTATAATTTACAATTAGGAAATTTTATGGATCATAATTATTAAGACAATCATTTTTTGATCTTTGATTTTAAATGAATTTGAAATTTATAACAGATAAAATTATGTGTTGTAAATGAAGTTAAATGCATTAGGTATAAATATGTTTATGTTAATATATTTTTGTTACCCTTCTATCAATAATTATTCTTATTTAAAATATCTATTATTTATCTATATTATCTCTGTTATTCCTTTCAATCTTAGGCTGCACCCAATCAATCTTTTCCACTTCATCTGCGGCATCGGGTAAGCTTTGACTGATTTAAGTAGACTAGAGCTATGCAACACACCCTCACCCCTCTATTCCTCGATAAATCGTGACACCAGCTATTCCGGATGCTTTCTTTCGTCTATACACCCTTATAACAAAAATTGTTTTATGACATAGGCACCCAATCCATAGAAAATGATACCCAGAATCACTGTTATAATGAAATAAGCTATGGAATTCAATTTCTCGTTTTCTTGGAACAGCATAAACCCTTCATACATAAATGTAGAGAAGGTTGTAAATGCACCTAAGAAGCCATCTCCAAGCAAGTAATAATAATTGCTATTCAGTCCAGAGTTGCTTACAATTCCTAACAGAAACGCTCCCATAATATTAGTCAAAAAAGTACCAATAGGATAAATAGAATCACTTTTTTCCGCTATTGCTTTACCTAACTTGTACCTCGTAATACTACCAAACACGCCGCCAATTCCTACAATTAAAAAATGCAAACAACCACCCCCTATTTCTCATCCATATTTTTATCAATCGCAATCTCAGCGCCTCTTATTTTAAATAAAATGATTTTTTTTCCAATTACAATTCCAGTATAAACTGCAATAATACCCAAGGAAATCGATATGAAGGAATAGAAAATTGCCAAGAAGGTTTTTTCTTGCTCTAGTAAGCCAATCACTTCTTTACAAACCGTTGAGAAGGTTGTAAATGCACCAATAAACCCCGAAGTGATACCAAGCCTTATATCAAGATCAATCTCCATTACTCCTATGCATAGCGTCAAGAACAAAGCGATTAGAAAGCTGCCAAAAACATTTATAAACAGCGTATCCAGGGGGAATTCCACATCTGTTTTCAGCATCGATGAGCTCTTAATAGCCGTTCTCAATATAGCCCCAAAGAAACCACCTAAGCCAATATATAGATATTTTCTCATTTTCAAGATCCTTTCTTTTGTAAATAAATAGACTCCTATATTATAACATTATAATATAGGAGTCATCAGCCATTTTACTGGCAATTCAGGCGAACTCCATCACCTTTTAATAATTCTATCTAGATTTTATACCTCTATGACTACTGGAATGATCATTGGATTTCTCTTTACATTGGTATACAAGTATTCTTTTAAAGCATCCTTTACAACCATTTTAATTGTTGCCCATTCTTTTCCGTCATATTTATCCAGTGCTGCCACTGTAACTTTCCGCATTTGTTCTATCAACTGTTCAGACTCGCGAACATAAACAAATCCTCTTGAGATGATATCAGGTTCTGCTATAATCATGCCTGACTCTTTTTCGATCGTTACGATGACTACAACCAAACCGTCTTGAGATAGAAGTCTTCTATCTCGAAGAACAATATTTCCTACATCTCCAACCCCAAGACCATCTACAAATATCTTGCCCGCTGGTACATTGCCTATAAGCTTAGCACTTTTGCTATCCAGCTCAAGTACATTACCAATATCCATTACAAAGGTATTTTCCTTCGGCATACCCATTGAATGCGCCAAATTTGCATGCTGCTTTAAATGTCTGTACTCACCATGGACCGGCATAAAGAATTTTGGTCTTGTCAAATTGTAAATAAGCTTTAGCTCTTCTTGGCAAGCGTGACCAGATACATGTATTTCGTCTAAAGAATTATATATAACATTTGCACCTTTTTTAAACAATTGATTGATTACACGAGAAACAGTTTTTTCATTGCCAGGTATTGGAGTAGCTGAAATCACTACCAAATCTCCTGGTATGACTTCTAGCTGCCTATGTGTAGATGCTGCCATTCGCGACAAAGCAGACATCGGCTCCCCTTGGCTGCCCGTAGTGATGATCATAAGTTTATCATGTGTATATTTATTGATATCATTGATATCAATTAAGGTTCCTTCCGGTACATGTAGGTATCCTAGCTCTATGGCTACATTGGCCACATTAATCATACTTCTGCCGCTAAGGGCTACTTTTCGATTGCACCTTACAGCAGCATCAAATATTTGTTGCACCCTATGAATATTGGATGCAAAAGTAGCAACAATTATTCTGTTCGACACTTCATCAAATATTCTCTCGAAAGACTCTCCTACCACTCTTTCAGACATGGTATAGCCTGGACGTTCTACATTCGTACTGTCACTCATTAGAAGGAGAACTCCTTTATTTCCAAGCTCTGCAAATCTCCCTAGATTGATAACCTCACCGTTTATAGGAGTATAATCTATTTTAAAGTCTCCGGTATGCACCACAACCCCCACTGGTGTATGTATTGCAAGTGCCATGGCATCTGCGATACTGTGACAAGAGCTTATAAATTCAATTTTGAATACTCCTAGCTCAATGGTCTGATTTTGTTCAACCGTCACCATGATTGCAGTAGAAACTAAGTCGTGCTCTTTCAGTTTGTTTTGTATTAGTCCCAATGCTAGTCTTGAACCATAAATAGGAATATTTATTTCTTTTAATACATAGGGTATCGCACCAATATGATCTTCGTGACCATGGGTTATAATAATCCCTTTTATCTTCTCAGCATTCCTCTTTAAATATGTAATGTCTGGCAGCACCAAATCGATTCCCAGCATTTCATCATCAGGGAATGCGATACCACAGTCTGCAATTATGATATCCTCACCATATTCAAAGACTGTCATATTCTTGCCAATTTCACCTAAACCTCCTAGAGGGATAACTTTCAATTTCTTTTTATTCATAATACTTTTACCTCCGTATTTTTTATATATATTTAATCAATCAACATTTTACTAATTATTATAGTGCGAAGTATTAGACAAGAAAAACTCTACTTAGTAAAATATTTACTTTAATTCATATTAATATTCTTCAGTATTATAAGCTTTTTCTTCACTTCGTACAGACTGCTATCATTAAATAATATTTCTTTCCTTCTATCGCTTTTTCGATATCCTCGTTGCGTTGATAAAACATTTCAATGGTTTCAAATCCATTTAGAAGCATCAAAAATTCTTCTTCTTTATATTGGTGTACATGATATGGATTTGAACATGGTATCCCGCGACCTCTGCCAAAGGGTGTAGAAATGATCAATTTCCCCGAAGGCTTTAGTAGGTTGAAAAGATTATTCATAAATGCTTCATCATCTTCCAAATGTTCTATGGTTTCAAAGCTTACAATTGTATCAAAGCTACCTAATCTTGCCGTCAAGTCTGGAGCTGCTGCATCATCTACTATATACGATGCTTTTTCATTCCCATAGTGACTCCTCGCATATTCAACGGTTTCTTGATCTATATCAACACCTATTATATTTTTTATTTTACCCAACCCGTCATTTTCTAATAGTATCTGCATTCCATATCCAACGCCACAGGCAATGTCTAAAACACTACCAGCAACAAACTGCGAAGCAAATTCATATCGCCTTATATG
>JAQSYB010000255.1 GCA_029256365.1 Clostridia bacterium | reverse complement strand
GAGGGATGTTTATTGGACTTGGCACTTCGCCTTTGGCAAATTGTTTGTCCCTTGCTTGAAAGGGGTCTGGTATAGGCGCTGAAGCGAGCAGTATCTTTGTATAAGGATGCTGAGGATTGTTGTAAATATCTTCAACGGCTCCGATTTCAACAATTTTGCCAAGGTACATTACCCCCACTCTATTTGACATATGCCTAATTACGTTTAAACCATGAGCTATGAAAAGGTATGACACCTTAAGCTCCGACTGCAGATCTCTAAGCAGATTTAATATTTGTGACTGCACAGATACGTCCAGTGCAGATACAGGTTCATCGCAAATGATAAACTTTGGTTTTGTTGCAATCGCTCTTGCAATTCCAATTCTTTGTCTTTGACCGCCGCTAAACTCATGGGGAAACTTACGCATATCCTTTTCATTTAAGCCCACCAAGTGAAGCAGTCTTTTGACTTCCTGTTCATATTGATATTTGTGTACGACCTTATGTATACTGAGAGGCTCTGAAAGTATGTCAGCAATCGTCATTTTGGGATCTAAGGCTGAATAAGGATTCTGAAACACGACCTGAATATCCTTACGTATTCTTCTTAATTCCTTATCAGAGATCTGATTGATGTTTTTGCCTTCTAGAATGATATCTCCAGAGGTTGGCTTTATCAAACGAAGTATAAGTCTCCCGGTAGTAGACTTGCCACAACCGCTTTCTCCTACTAAGCCTAAGGTTTCCCCCTCCAGCACATCAAAAGAAACACCATTTACAGCCTTTACAAAATCAACCTTTGTTCCAAGCTTAGAAGTAATCTTAAAATGCTTGGTTAAGTCCTTAACCTCTATTATTTTATTCAACCTCTCACCTCCAACCATATATACGAAGGAAAATAACTAGTCAGTTGTCTATTTCTAAACTTTGATTTATTATTATCCAGAAAATGCCTTATTCAATATTATCAGAAAATAATGAATTTTGCGTGTTATTTCCCTCTGCCAATGTTAAATAATTGTGAACAAACTGTGAATTTTATTTTGCATCTGCTTGTCTCATTTTGGATGTAAAAAAAGCGGCTAATGCCGCTTTCTTTGTTATTGCCTTAAAGAAGCTCCTACTTGGTTTGCCAAGGAATTCAATATTTTATTATGAACCTTAGATACTTCTTCTTCTGTTAATGTCTTTTCCTCTGATCTATAGATAATTGAGTAGGCCATACTCTTATATCCCTTTTCAATTTGGCTTCCTCTGTATATATCAAAGAACTTAACCTCTTCAACTGTTTTCCCGCCTTTATTCTTGATGATTTCCTCTATTTGACCTGCTGTAATTTCTTCTGCAACTACTACAGCAATATCTCGACTTACAGATGGATACTTAGGCAGGGATTTATATTTTATTTCTGGATTGCTCTGATTTGTAATTTCATCAAAGTTTAACTCCGCAATAAACACTCTAACTGGTACTCCGTAATTATCCAGCATATCAGGATGGGCTTCTCCTAGCCAGCCGATTCTTTTATTGTTGATGATTAATTCGGCTGTGCGACCTGGATGCAAGCTATCATGGTTGGAAGAAAGTATCCTATAGCTCTTTATATTCAATTCTTCCATCAAATTCTCCACTACACCTTTTAGGTCAAAGAAATCTACATTTCCATACAAGCCCATAGTAAGAACTTCTCGTTCATCTGCCAAATCTGACAATGGCAGGGTTTCTGTCAAATAAACCTTAGAGAGCTCAAAGAACTGACCATTTTCAATCTTTCTGTTGTAGTTCCTTGCTATTACATCCATTATATTTGGTATAATGGTTGTTCTCATAATGCTTTGATCTTCTCCTAGTGGGTTTATAAGCTTTATTGCATTTCTGTATGGGCTTTCCACCTTCAGGTTAATCTTATTAAACACCCCAGGGCTAACAAAGGAATATGTGAAAACTTCATATAAGCCTTGTGCTGTTAGTATGCTCTTTGCTTGATCGATCAGCTTTTGCTTATAGCTTTTGCCCCCTTGTGTAAAGGTAGTATCCATTAGCTTGGATGGAATGTTTTCATAGCCGTATATTCTAGTGATTTCCTCAATAATATCCTCTGAAATCATGACGTCATCTCTAAATGTAGGAACCGTAACATTGAAATTGCTGTCTACCCCAAATTCCAAGGCTTCAAGATATTCCTTCATCTGATCCGTACTGATGTCTGCGCCGATAAACCTTCTCGCGCGATCTGTATCAAACAATATATGTCTGCTTTGCTTTGGATTGCTGTAAAAATCCATTTTACCGCCTACTACTTCACCAGCTCCAAGCATTTGCACAAGGTTGCAGGCTCTTTCCAAAGCCTTTTCTGCCAGCTCGGTATCGATACCCTTTTCAAATCGTCCTGAAGCTTCTGTTCTTAAGCCCAGCTTCTTAGAAGATAGTCTTATATTTAATGCTTGGAAATTTGCGCCCTCAAATACAAGTGTATTGGTATTTTCATCAATTTCACTGTTGCTGCTGCCCATAATACCTGCAATAGCAATTGCTCTATCTTGATCCGCAATCACCAGCATTGATTCATTTAAAGTTCTTTCCACTTCATCCAAAGTAGTGATGGTCTCGCCTTCTACCGCATTTCTAACGATAATTTTTCTTCCTGCAAGCTTATCTAGGTCAAAAGCATGCATTGGCTGACCCATTTCCAGCATAACATAGTTTGTGATATCAACGATGTTGTTGATTGGTCTGACACCTGCTTTTAGAAGTCTCTCCTGCATCCAGCCCGGTGAGGATTGAATCTTTACATTCTTCACTACTCTAGCTGTATATCTTGGGCAAAGCTCACCATTTTTCACTTCTATATTCACATAGCTTGAAATATTCTCATTGTTTTCTGCTACAGTTATTTCTGGATATCTAAGCTTTTCACCAAGTGTTGCTGCTGCTTCTCTCGCAATACCTATCATGCTTAAGCAATCCGGTCTGTTGTTTGTAATCTCAAAATCCACAACTGCATCATTCAGTCCCAATACCTCTTTGATATCCATTCCCAGAGTATATTCTTTGTCTAGGATATAAATTCCGTCCAAAAGCTCCTCAGGAAGATTATCCAAGGGTATTCCCAGTTCTTGAGCAGAGCAAAGCATTCCGTTTGACTCCACCCCTCTTAGCTTACCTTTTTTAATCTTTATGCCTCCAGGTAAGGAAGAACCGTTCTGAGCAACTGGAATATAATCCCCTTCTTTTATGTTTGTTGCCCCAGTAACGATTTGAATGGTTTCATTTCCTAAGTCTATTTGTGTAATGACTAGTTTGTCAGCATCAGGATGTCTTTCAACCTTGACAATCTTGCCAACCACAACATTTTCAATCTCCTTGCCCATCTCTTCAATTGTATCAACATTAGAGCC
>JAQSYB010000254.1 GCA_029256365.1 Clostridia bacterium | reverse complement strand
TGAAGGAGGTGTATATACATGGCAAGACATTGCGAAGTATGCGAAAAAGGCATGATTTCTGGAAATAAAGTGAGTCACTCAAATAGACATACAAGAAGAATTTGGTTACCAAATATAAGAACTGTTAGAGCTATTGTGAACGGCACTCCAAAGAGAGTTCAAGTTTGTACAAGATGCTTGAGATCCGGAAAGGTTCAAAGAGCAATATAATAAAAGCGCGTATACGCGCTTTTTATTATTTTTTGTGTTTTTTTGTGAACTGAATGAAGAATACACTTATTATTCTATTAACATCTTAAAAGATAGACTCCACAGCCTATCAGGCATAAAGCAGAAAAAATAATCCACCCTGCAAAAGGTACTGTCACAGCCAGTAGTATACCTGCCCCAGTAGCAAATACAAGTATTCCGATTACTTTCTTTCTTCTTCTAATACTCATAATATCCCCTCCAAAAGCCATAGCATCAGTAGCTGGAATAATAATAAAGCAAATACAGCATAAAAACTCCTATAAACGCCAATGTAGTATAGAAAAGCCAATCTGGAGCAAATCTTGAAATCAGCATCACTCCAAGCAGCATAGCAAGCAATCCTGATATCTTTTTGTATGTATATCGCATAACATCACCTACAATACTATATTGGATTTGTTTCACCTTGGAGTCATTCGTATTAAAATCCGTCTTTGTTACTCGTACTAGTCCCATAAATAAAATCAGCCCATCGAGGGCTTCACCTTTTGCCTAGATTTGCTTCGCAAATCGCAATAAATAAAAGTCTCAGCCCATCGAGGGCCTCGCCTTTTGCCTAGATTTGCTTCGCAAATGGCATTAAATAAAGCTCTACACAATATCATACTCGTGTAGAGTCTAAAATGAGTCTGTCTTATAAAAATTTTAATCCACTGATTTTGTTACTATCATGTAACCAGACTTGATGGTTAATGTTACACAGTCCTCGTTGAAGCAATTGCTGACTCCGTAGGGATCTCCAATCTCCATTACTGCATTATGCAGAGGATAGCTAACTCCCTCAAAATTGATCCCTTCCACCTTACTGCTTAGTGGCAGCAAAGAAATCAAATCCCCTTTTTTTCCTTGAAGCTTGATTCCATCTTTTACTACGTAAAGTTCATTTTTTTCATCCACAATACATGCTTTCTTGCCCTTGTCCGCCGCCATTTTCAGTATGCTGATATTGCCTAGTGTGTGGTCCAACCTTGAACCTGTTGCACCCAACAATACAATTTCATCATAACGCTCCAATGCATATTCCAAGCAAATATGTGTATCTGTTTTGTCCTTATCAGAACTATATTGAATAATAGATACTTGCTTGCTTTTATAATACTCTATGTATTCTCCCTTTGTAGAGTCCAAGTCTCCAATGATCACATGGGGTATGATATTCATATGATATAAATGCCTGGTACCGCCGTCTGCACAGATGATTGTATCTACCTTCTGTAGCCTGTCTTTGCAGCTGTCATAATCCTGTATGCTACCATTGCAAATAATTGCTGCTTTCATAATTAACCCCTTGCCGCTTCCTTTAATTTCGTTACAGCCTGTGCAGGATCAGGAGCATTAAATATTGCAGAGCCCGCTACTAGAACATTGGCTCCACAGCTCACTACCTCTGCTATATTTTCAAGAATGATTCCACCATCCACCTGTATGTCTATATTTAAATTTTTATTATTGATCATCTCACGGAGGGCCTTAATCTTATTCAATGCAGAGCCTATAAATTTCTGACCTCCAAAGCCTGGATTTACGCTCATCAACAGCACCATATCCAAGTCCTCTAAAACATAGTCCAGTACTGTAAGTGGTGTGGCAGGATTTAGAGCCACTGCTGCTTTGCAGCCTTCCTTTTTAATCATTTGAATTAATCTGTGCAAATGTGTCGCAGCCTCTGCATGTACAGTGATGATATCAGCTCCTGCAGCTGCGAAATCACTAATATAATTTTCTGGTTTACTGATCATCAAATGGACATCAAAGCCCATTTTACTTACTTTACGCAAGCTTTTCACAACAGGTGCTCCTATGGTAATATTGGGGACAAAATGCCCGTCCATCACATCTATATGAAGCAAGTCTGCACCGGCAGCCTCCACCATTTTGATATCTCTTTCTAAGTTGGCAAAGTCCGCAGACAATATGGATGGTGCAATCTTAATCATTTAGTACCTCCTAATTTCCTTCAGTTCTTTCAATAGACCGATATAATATGTATATCTCATTTCTGATATTTTGCCTTCCTGCAATGCTTCTTTTACACCGCACTGAGGTTCCGAGTCGTGGAGACAGTGAGAAAATTTGCAGTTCACGTATTGTTCAAACTCTGGGAACAACAGCTGAAGCTTTTCTGCATCTACATTATTCAGCTCCAAGGATGTAAAACCTGGAGTATCAGCAACTCTACCGCCTATATCTAGGTCGATAAGCTCTGCATGCCTTGTAGTATGCGTTCCTCTGCTTATTTTTTTACTTAAGTCTCCAGTCTTTAGGACCAAGCCCTGCTGAACTAGGTTTAACAAGGATGATTTTCCGGCACCTGAAGGTCCAGCAAATACAGTTGTTTTATTCGTAAGTGCAGCTTTTAATTCTTCTATTCCTATCATTTCCTTTGTGCTTGTTAACAGCACTGGATAGGGTATGCTTTTCAGCATATTCACTACAGTTTGATAATCTTGATTTTCGTCCAGGTCAATTTTGTTTATGCATACAATGATATTGATTTTTACGTACTCTGCATAAAGCAAAAACTTTTGGAGCAGCATCATATTGATATCAGGTCTTTTGGCTGCAAAAACCATCATTACTTGATCAACATTGGCTATAGCTGGTCTTATCATTTCGTTTGTTCTTGGATGAATATTCAGCACATAGCCCTGCTTTTCATCCACTTCAATATCAACGATATCTCCTACCAAAGGCGAAATATTCTTAAGCCTGAATTTGCCTCTTGCGCGGCATTCGTAAACCTCTTCGCCTGTATTTACATAATAGAATCCGCCGATGCCCTTTGTTATGACACCTGTTTTCATAGAAAAACTCCTCTTTTTGCCTATTTAAAATCGTAGTCTACACTGTGCTTAAGTTCTCCATCAATGTATATTTCAAAAAGAACCTTGCCTTCTCCGCTTATGGGAATCTCTAAAGGACTGTCAGCAGTGTTATGATCTTCCTCATGGATTGTTTCGATAATACTATTTTGCACCTTGTGGACCACTACCTCAACTCTATCTTTATCTTGTGGAAGGGGTATTGATAGCAGGCGAGGAAGCTCATTACTGGTTCCTTTGCCGCTGCTTACTGTAAAGTCCACTACGCTTTTCCTGTTAACCTCAGTTCCTGGCGTGATGCTCTGTTCAATAA
>JAQSYB010000253.1 GCA_029256365.1 Clostridia bacterium | reverse complement strand
GATTTGCACAAACAATGGCTGACCTACTTCTGGAGTGAATACAGCAAAGAAGCACATGCTGGTCTCGCACAGATGTATGTTGATGATTCAAGGTTTACTGCATACTACGATAAAGAGCAGCCAGGTACAGCAGAGTTTTTAAGAGATGCCATACTAATTTACACAGGTATGAACAAATAGGAAAGCGAAAAAGCCTCTAAGGATAAATAATATCCTTAGAGGCTTTTTACATACTAGAGCTCCCCGTGGCTGTCATTCTGAGCAAAGCGAAGAATCTTAAGGAGTAAACCTCCAAATTAAAAATACTCATTTTCTCAAAGGAACATGCAAGCAAGCCATATTAGCTATAATATAAAAAAGCATGTAACGTTTTTGAATTGAAAAACGTTATTATTGGTGTAAGACATTTCAGCTGAAAAGGAAGGAGCAAGACCTATGATTGAGGAGAATAAATGTAAAAAATCCCCAAAAGAAAAAGAGAGGTCCATTGAAGAGATTTGTTCTTCTACATGGGAAACCCTATATCGGTTTATATACTACAAGGTGCAGAACCGCCAAGAAGCGGAGGAAATTACGCAGGATACCTACGTAAAAGCAATTGCTTATTTTCAAAAAAGTAATGTTCATATAGATCAACACATTGGATATCTAAAAACCATTTCTTTGAATGTACTGCGCGACAAATGGCGCAAAAGTAAAAGGCAGGGTACAGTCATTGATATTGATGCTATTAGACCAGAGGAAGCGGCAGTTGAAGATACTGCGGAAGCCAGTGCACAGCGTGATTTAATACGGGCTGCCATGGATCGTCTCAGTGAAGAGCAGCGTACCGTTATTGATTTGAGAATTATCAAAGGACATTCTGCTGCAGAAGCTGCTGACATCATGAACAAAAAAGAAGGAACCATACGAGTATTGCAATATCGAGCTCTTCAAAATCTTGCAGCAATACTTAAGAACAAGGATTAGTTGAAGGAGGTATGGATGAATGAGTAAATATGAAAAAGATTTATCTGAATATATAGATATGTTAAATGCAGAAAAAAAACCAAAAGAGCATGAAAATGATTTGGAAACTCCAGAGCTAGAGGAGCTTATGAATACGGTGAGATTGGTAAAAGGTTTAAAGGAGCCGATTCTTCCTGATTCGAATTTTCCTAAGAGGGTGGCTCAAAATACAGCTGAAAAACTGTCTCAAAAGGCAGGTGCAACAAAAATCAAAAAAAGATGGTTTGTGGGATTCGGCACTGCAGCTGTTGCTGTCATCATGATTTTCCTGCTGAATCTGGCCTTTTCAAAAAACAACATTGTATTTGCCATGGAGCAAGCTTTTCAAGGAATAAAAGCATATCATGGGATTCTGGAGATTACAGAGACAAATGGAGCGGGGGAAACCATCCTACAAGGGAAGCGAGAAGTCTGGGCAAACAAGGATGGACAGTATTACATTAAGGAGCTGGAGGGATCACAAAAGGGCATGATAACTGTAAATAACGGTGAGAAAAAGTGGCAGCTTAGACCTGACTCAAAGCAAATCATTGCCTTCGCAGCTTTTCCTGATCCATATCGTTTTACCTTTGAAATAGGGAAGGAAGTAGAAAATGTAAAGAATGCCCTTGAAACAAAAGTGCTTGGACAAGAAAAGCTATCTGGAAGAATTGCAGTGATATTAGAGGTATCGCCTCAAGGGGGAGCAGCTTATAAGCTATGGGTTGATCAGGAAACAAAGCTGCCTTTGAAAAAGCAAAGTGCAATGCAGAATGCAGTTCAATACACCATAACATACACCAATATTGATTTTGGGGATGCAATCCCAGCAGAGCTTATTGCTTATCAAATTCCTGCGGAATATGAGGAAGTCAGCACGAATACAGAGCAATTGGTCAATCACCTAGAAGAAGCTGAGGCAATGGTAGGATTTGCTCCAAGGGTGATAACAGAAATACCAGAAGAATATATGCTGAATCACATTGCTGTAGAGTTGGATGATAAGATTGTCAAGTCAAACTACAGCAGTAAGAACAATCAAAGCAGGATAGTGGTTTTACAAGGAAAAGCCGTTGGTGATCTTAAACCAGCTTCCACAGCCGCTTTAGGGAAGGTTGGCAGCAATATCGCTGAGCTTCAATCCCCCATTGAAGCAAATACAGGAGTTCTTATTGGTGGTGGCGCATATGCAGGGACAACCAATATTAGCTCCATTCGCTGGCAAGAAAATGGATTTGAATACGCGGTTCTTGGAGATGGGGACATTGAAGATTTGAGGTTGTTTGTAGAAGGTATCACCAAGGAGACTGTTCTAATTCCTCAGGATGATGAAATTGCAGCAAGCAAACCACAAGTAGAAGTACAGGCAGATTTGGAAGTAGAAGAAAACGAACAAAAAAGCGTAGATGCAGGTCATACACCTTGGAAGCTTGACCCTGTTTTTGTTGCACAAGTATTTGTAAGTCTCAAGATTTCTCCAGAAGGAATTGTAGGGGAATATCCTGTGCAATATGAAGATTTTACAGTGAAGCAAAACACTGGTAAAGCAGCGATTATAGAGGTAAGTGGAGATAAGACACCTATCTGCAGGGTGTATTTAAAGAAATTAGTTAGAGAAGATTCTACGGGGATATGGACTGTTGTTGGATATGATAATATAGAGAAAGAATAAATATATTAATTATTAGACTTACAAATAAAATGGAAATAAACTATATTTATATTATGGTGAGACAATCCCTGTACATCACACTATAAATGAAGGGGTAGGAGACAGATATATGAATATAACAGTAAAAAGACTAAAACCCGAATTGAAAGATGACTTTCTATATTTCTTTGATGAGGTTGCATTTACCGACAACGAAAAATGGTCTGCATGCTATTGTCAATGCTATCTAGAAACCCCAGGAGATGAATGGCTGCAAAGAACAGCTGAAATGAATCGAAATGCAGCAATACAAAGAATTGAAAATGAGACAATGAGCGGATTCATTGCATTTGAAGACAATCATCCGGTAGGGTGGTGTCACGCAGGTCTTAAGAAAAATATAAAAGCTTTCAGTGATGAACCAGATGGAGATACAGCGATTATTGTGTGCTTTATCATATCACCGAAGCATAGAAGAAAAGGGATTGCTACAACTCTGCTGAACTACATCTTGGATACATTTAAGGAAGAAGGAGTCCAGTGTATTGAAGCATATCCTTCAAAGAATTTAGAAAAAACGGATATTAACTATCATGGATTCTTAAGTATGTATCAAAATGTTGGATTTGAAATGATTCATGAAGAGGAAAACTGTTACTTGGTAAGAAAGAAACTTCAATAGGCTATTTTTAGCGAATAGTAGTATAAAAGATGCACCTGTATGAGCAGGTGCTTTTTTTACAAATATAATTGACCCG
>JAQSYB010000252.1 GCA_029256365.1 Clostridia bacterium | reverse complement strand
TCAGTATTTATATTAAGTGATTTTCTGCCTCTCAGAAGCTCATGGATTCTTTCCTCTCTTTGTTCCTTATCATCGATTAGCATCTCTGTTATGTAGTCTTTATCCATATCAATCACTCCTGTCAAATGTTATATCTATTTGCCATTTAGCACCACAGAAAGATTCTTCACTGCGTTCAGAATGACAAGGCACTTATTACTCCAGTAAAGATTCTTCACTACGTTCAGAATGACAAGGCATTCATTTTTCTAAAAAAGATCCTTCGCTGCACTCAGGATGACACCAAGATTGCTTTAGACTTTTATGACAATGACTTGGTATTGTAACGCTTCTATCTTATTATCTTCATTTCAGATTTAAAAATGCAAAAAAAGCACAAGGTCAAGCTTTCGCCTGACCTTATGCCATTCACAAATTACTCATATATGAAGGTTCCATTTTTCTGAACCAACCTTCCATCTGCATAGATTTCTCCATCCACTCTAAGCTCCTTGATCATATCCCAATGGACAACTGATCTGTTTTCGCCGCCGGAGTCCTCATAAGCGTTTCCTACTGCCAAGTGTATTGTTCCGCCGATTTTCTCATCAAACAATATATTTTTAATAAACTTCTGTATGCCGTAGTTTAAACCAATTCCAAACTCTCCGAGGTATCTTGATCCCTCGTCGGAATCCAAAATCTTATTTAAGAATTCTTCATTTTTATCAGCTGTTGCCTTCACAACCTTGCCATCTTTAAACTCAAGTCTTATGCCGTCTACTTGCACTCCATAGCGAATGCCTGGAAATTCATAGTATATATGTCCATTGGCAGAGTTTGTGATAGGTGCGTAGAATACTTCTCCATCGGGGATATTGTTTTCGCCGCTGCATTTGATTCCTTTTCTGCCCTTTATGCTAAAGGTTAAGTCTGTATCCTTACCAACTATTCTAACAGTATCCGCCTTGTCAAATATGTCGATAATCTTATCCATATCTTTGTCCATTTGCTTATAGTCTACGATCGTTGCATCAAACAACATATCTTCGTATTCTTCCAAAGACATTTCCGCTTCCTGTGCAAATGCGTGAGTAGGGAAATTAGTCATTACCCATTTTTTCGCTGTAATCTTTCTAATCAAGGGACTGGCAGCCTTGTTGTACTGCATATTCTTTTCAGAATCCACCTTAGAAAGATGCTTCACATTATCAGGTGATTCTATTACTAGAAATGCATCTGCCTTCTCATAGACAGTATCTAGAAATATATTTGCATTTTCAAGCTGAGTCTGTGTTGCATTTTCCATGAAAAACTTGGCATGGTCGTTCATCAATACATGGGTGAATACATTCAAACCTGCTTTGATCGCCTGCTTATAGACTTCATCCACCAAAGGTTTTCCATTGTAATTGCTTCTTATCACTAAGTTTTCTCCCGGTTTCACCTTTAAGGAGTGATTTAATAAAATCGAAGCAAGCTTTTCACATCTAAGATCCTTCATTCTGTCGCCTTCCCCCTATTCACTGCTCAATTAAAACAATATTCGACATATATCTAATTTTATAATCAGTTTATTTAGCTTCATTATAGTCCTTTTGCTTTACAATTTCAACAACCAAACGAAAAAAAAATGCATCCAAATGGATGCAAAAACGAATCAGTTACCTATATATTATTTAGATTATTGACATTTATACCAGGTATTATACCAAATTTTTCTATAAGAAGAATTTTTTCTCTAAGCTTCAGAATTTGCAGCATGGAACAGCTGCTGATAAAGCTCCGCTCTATACTTTTTAAGGTTAATGGGTTTGTTTTCTCCATTGGTTAAAGCATGTACTGTAGCACCCTCTGCTATGACGACTCCGTCTTTCTCTCTTGTCATGACATAATCAAAGGTAATCCTTACGACGGTCAATTCTCTAACCGTAGTTGTGATTGTCAGCTCATCATCGTAAAGAGCAGAAGTCTTATACTTACAGTGGGTTTCTGTCACTGGCATTCTTACCCCCATGTTTTCAACATCCTTATAGGTCATGCCAATGATTGTTTTTAGGTAGTCTGTCCGAGCAACTTCAAAATATCGATAGTAGTTGCTGTGGTGTATAATACCCATTTGATCTGTTTCATAATACCTTGTTGTAAGTTTTGTAGTACCAATCTGCATTTTGCTCTCCTTAAAAAGTATTGCTTATAGTACTCTGGCAGTACCTTTATAAATTAAGCCACGCACTGTATCCATTGTTACAGTCTGACCATCCTTAAAAATGTCCATTGCATTTTTCACACCAACAACAACAGGTTTGCCTAGGGCAATTCCTACTATTGCTGCGTGAGATGTGATTCCACCCTCTTCTATAATAAAAGCTGCAGCCTTTTTCATCAAAGGTACGACATCCTTATCTGTGCTTACCACAACAAGTATATCTCCGTCTTCTACCTTGTCTGAGTCCTTCTCCAGGTCTCTGATCACTGCAATCTTTCCGGTTACTGAATGATGGCCTACACCGATACCCCTAGCTGCGATATTGCCTACAATATGCACCTTGATCAAGTTCGTTGTGCCAGCTACCCCTGCAGGTACTCCAGCAGTAATTACAACCAAGTCTCCGCTGCTTATGTATTCATGAACAATCGCCTGATTTACACTTTGCTCAATCAAATCATCCGTACTGTCTACATCCTTAATCAGGACAGTATGTACTCCGAAGCTAAGACAAAGCTTTCTCCTAACTCTTTCATCAAAGGTTGCTGCGATGATGGGAGCCTTAGGTCTAAATTTCGATACCATTCTAGCAGTAGAGCCAGATTGGGTTGGTGTTATGATTGCAGCCGCTCCCAGCTCATGAGCTGTGGTGCAAGAAGCATGACTAATGGCATTTGCCACAGTAATGCCATTCTTATTGATAACTTTGTTTTCTATATTTACGTAATCCAAATCTTTCTCAGTTCGTTCTGCAATGGTTGCCATGGTCTTTACTGCATCAATAGGATATTTACCAGCAGCGGTTTCTCCCGAAAGCATGATTGCATCTGTGCCATCAAAAATTGAGTTCGCTATATCTGTAACCTCTGCTCTGGTTGGTCTTGGATTTCTAGTCATAGAATCCAACATTTGAGTAGCAGTGATTACTGGCTTACCTGCTTCATTGGCTTTTTTAATCAGCATCTTTTGAGTCAGCGGGATTTCCTCTGCAGGCAACTCTACACCTAGGTCTCCTCTGGCTACCATTAAGCCGTCAGATACCTTAAGTATTTCATCAATATTGTCTACCCCTTCTTGATTCTCAATTTTTGAGATGATGCTGATAAAGCTTCCGTCGTTTTGTTCCAGTATTTTTCTAATTTCCAATACGTCAGAGGCTTTTCGTATAAAGGAAGCTGCAACGATATCAATATCACATTGGATTCCAAAAAT
>JAQSYB010000251.1 GCA_029256365.1 Clostridia bacterium | reverse complement strand
TCTCCATTAAGCTAAGCGGTACTGTAAGAGTAAAATTTTTAATGGAATCAGCTTATGACGACGGTACAGCTTACGGTCAAATATATAAAAATGGTGTTGCTGTTGGAACACAAAGAACTACTTCGAGCGAAGCTGGGGTATGGTTTATGGAAGATTTATCGGTCGTTACTGGCGATACCATTGAATTATGGATAAAAACAGCTGGTTCATCTGGAGATAATACCACATACATCAATGCTTTTCAGTTATTAGCTCATGCGAACGTACCAGGCATTTGCCTATATCCATAAAGGAGGGTTATTATGAATAAAAAAATACAGTATATTACACAAGAAGAGCGCTTAAATAAAATTAGCGAAAACCCTGGTTTTCGTATTCTTGAGGAGCAAAATCTCTTAGAGGGTAATTTTTTAATACTCACAGATGAACCAGCACCGACACAGGAAGTTATTTCAATATATCAAGATATATCACATGAAGAATTGAATAACCTTGCTGTAAGAATAGAAGGCATTGAAAATACAACAGACATTCTACTTCTTAAACAGGAGGGGATTTTATAATGAATGATGCATATGTACAAAAGCTTATTAGGCTTATAAATACAGAAGTAATAACCATAGAAGATATAAAAGACCCTATTTACAAATTAGAGGTGCAAGGAAGATTAACTGCAGAATAGGACAATACCGTGGCACAACAAGAGGGGATTTATTTCCCCTCTTAATTTTTTTGTAAAGGATGGTGAATAGATGAATCATTGTCAGCAACATTTAGAGCACAATTACAGATTTGAAGCTTTAGAAAATAACATAAAAGACATGCAGCATAATGAAAATACGTTGCTGCAAAATCAGTTTGACATCAAAGAAAGAATTACAAAGGTGGAGGCAGCAAGTAAATCTGCACACCACAGGCTGGACAACATGGAAGAACAGACAAAAGCCATCATCAAAATGAGTATCAGTATTGAATATATGGCGAAGCAGGTTGAAGAAATGCTCATGCTCTATAAAGAACATGATGGAAGACTAGACAAACTGGAACAAGCGCCAGGTGCTGCAATAATTGGTTACTGGAAGTTATTTATTGGTGCTTTGGTTACAGGTAGTGCAGGGGTGTTGATTGGATTATTATTGAAAGGTGGTTATTAATGAAGGAATTACTTAAAAAAGTGGGGAAATTGATTGATGTAAAAAGCTTTATATCAATCATCTCTACAATTATATTTGCAGTGTTGGCTCTTCGAGGTGACCTTGGAGTGGATAATACAATGATACTTTTAACATTGGTATTTCAATCCTTTTTCAGTTATCAAAATAGCAAGAAAGGAGAGCAATAATTATGACTATAAATAAGTTGAATATTGTTGATGGCATCATCCAGGATAAGTTCGTTGATGATATTCCGATTAAGGTTCAGATAGTTAAACCAAGGGGTAAAATGAATGTAAGAACCCTTATAAAGATGAAAGAATGCATAGGCATTACCAATCATAATACAGCGAACTCTGCAGCAACTGCAGGAGATGAAGTTCATGCAAATTGGATGCAAAACGTAGAGAATGCTGACACACAATATGTCTCAGCACATCTGTTTGTAGATCAGGATTCTATTACGCAAGTTGTTCCGCTAAATGAAGTAACATACAATGCAGGGGATGGCAGGGGAATGGGTAATTTCAAGACCATTTCAGTTGAAATATGTGAAAATGCCAATGTTCTAAAAGCTGAAGAAAATGCAAAGAAGCTAAATGCAGCATTGATTCTTACATATCCAAATTTAAAAATCTTCAAGCATCAGGACTGGTCAGGCAAATTCTGTCCAAGGGTTATACTTGGGAGGAATGGATGGAACAATTTCATTGAAGATATTAATACATATGCTACGGGTGCATCAGTTAAGCCGATTGCGACGGAAACAAAAGATACTGAAACAGTGACTATTGGAAGTGGTGTTTATGGTTATAGGACTGCTGTTGATGCTTTGAATGATGTGAATCGGGTTAGAGAGATTCCTGAAGGATTATATCCAATAATGATTAAACATGCTTCAGGAGCATGGAATATTGGCAAAGGATATATGTATTGGATTAATCCAAAGAAAGTGAAATAGTATATTATTATATTTTGTGAGTAAAATTCTCAAAGAGATAGTATTCAAGAGAGAAGATATTTATATATCTTCTCTCTTTTTTTATGCAAGCAAAAAATGACACAATTTGATATAATATATTAATACTTATTTTTGCTTGAGTAAAGGAGGTCAGGAATGAATTTTGATAATGGACAGCTGGTAATTATATTAGCACCCTTTATGGATTATGAGATATATGCAACGGTAAAACAAATCATGAATGAAAACATCATATTAGAAATGAAAGCAGATATGGAAGTTCCTATTGGCAAGGAGTTTCTTTGTATAGTTGTTGACAATGAAAGTGTATTTGAATTTTACACTCAGATAGATGGAAGAAATGGAAACTACATATTTATAAAGAAGCCAGCAGTAGGGGGCTACAGTGCAATTGAAAAAAGAAAATTTACCAGAGTTGACTGCTATATTGGCTTTATTGCTACACCTACCTCCATAAATAATATCGCAATCAATAGCAAGGATAAAAAGTTTACTGGTATCATTAGAAATATCAGCGGTGGTGGAGTGATGATTGAAAGCAATTTAAACCTGCCCAAAGAAATGAACTTCGAATTCAAGCTCAAATTAAACTTTTTTATGGATTGCAAAGCGAAAATCATTCGAACAGAAGAAATAGGAAAAGACATTTATCACTCAGGCTGTGAGTTTATTGACAACTCCATAGAAAACATTAAGAACATATCATTATATACTTTCAAAGAGAAGCTCAAACAAAAAAGAAGAGAATTAAATCAAAGAATACCAAAAGGGGGTAAAGTAATACTAAATGGAGAAACATAAGGGTATCAAATACAAAAGTATAAGCCTGCCAAGACTGAATAATCTTCAGCCGAATATTGAATCCACAGCGATTAAGCTAATGGAAGAGGCCGGTGAACTGGCGCAGTTAATAGGAAAGTTTAGAGGCCTAAATGGTGAGCAATTTGCCATGGAAGAGAAAGAGGTCATTGAAAAAATGTCAGAAGAGCTGTTAGACGTGGCACAGGTAGCAGTATCCATGATGTTTGTATTGGAAGAAACCTATCATGTAGATATAGAGCAAAAAGTGCAGGAGCATATTCAAAAGCTTATCAGAAAAAAATATATCAAAGAATAGATAAAGATGATGAATGCGCGAAACAAAGTCTGCAAAGGAGCATGAAAAATTGATATTAATGATAGATAATTACGATTCATTTACTTATAATCTTGTTCAATACTTGCAGATGCTAAAGCAAGAGCTAGTGGTGCACCGCAATGACGACATCACAATAGAGAATATAAAAGAACTGAATCC
>JAQSYB010000009.1 GCA_029256365.1 Clostridia bacterium | reverse complement strand
CCCGTCATATGAAGCAATTGAAAACGATTCGTTCTGCTGCACTCTTCCGCTAAACCTAAGATGCTTTGATTGATTTTTCTAGCTCCTCTGCTTCCACCTGTTACAAAAACCAGGGGAATATCCTCGCGAAAACCAAACTCCTTTAACCCAGCTTGCTTAGATATATCAAACATATCTCTACGTATCGGATTACCTGTAATGACAACCTTCTTGGGATTCCCAAAATATTTGGCTGCTTCCTCAAAATTCAGTGCAATTTTATCTACAAATCGAAACAAAAGTTTATTTGTCAAACCCGCAAAAGCATTGGACTCATGTATCAGTGTTGGTATGCCCATCAGCGCAGCCGTCAGCATAACAGTGCCGCAAACATACCCGCCAGTACCAATCACAATATCCGGCTTGAAATCCTTAATGATTCTTCTGACACTGCCAATACTGAGAATAGCTTCTTTTACTGCAACAATATTCTTTGGTGTAAGCTTCCTCTCGAAGCCTCTTACCTGTATTGTTTTCAGTTCAAAGCCTTCCGTTGGTACAATCTTGGTTTCCAAACCCTTTTCTGTTCCAACAAAAATAATTTCAGCATCTTCATATATTCTTTGAATTTCCTTTGCGATAGAAACCGCAGGATAAATATGCCCCCCTGTTCCTCCGCCAGTTAATATTGCTCTCATTGAAATCAGCTCCCAATTGTCTTGATATGTTTTGATATGTTCAGTAAAATACCCATATTTGCCATTACGAAAAGCAAAGATGTGCCCCCTGAGCTTATAAAGGGTAAGGATACCCCTGTTGTAGGAATTGAAACTGTAGCAACTGCAATATTGAGTATCACCTGAATTCCTACCATAGCCACAATACCTGTTGCTAGCAAGCAGCCAAAGCTGTCAGGAGCATGTATCGCAATTCTAATACCGCGCCAAATCAACAATAGGAATAATACGATAATTGTAAAAGTACCTATAAACCCGAGTTCTTCACCAATGATCGAGAATATAAAATCGTTTTGCGGCTCCGGAATATAGAAAAACTTCTGCCTACTGTTTCCCAACCCCAAGCCAAAGATACCACCTGATCCGAGTGCAAGCAAGGACTGTATGGCTTGATAACCTGTGTTTAAAGGATCTGCCCAAGGGTCCATATAGGATGTAATACGATTTAAGCTGTACTTATCCATAATAAAAATATATCCTGCTGCTGGAATGATTGGCAGTCCCCAAACCAAAAGATGCCATATCTTAGCTCCTGCAGAAAAAAGTACAGTGAAGGTAATCAAGACAAATATGATTGCCATACTTTTATTTGGTTCTAGAATAATCAGAAAACAGAAAATTCCCATAAGCAATATGTAGGGAACAACACCTTGTGTAAAGGTTCTAATCTTGTCCTTTTTATTGCTTATGCTTTTTGCCATGAATAAAATCATTGCAAACTTCGCGATCTCAGAAGGCTGCACAGTCATTGGCCCTATTTTTATCCATCTTAAGGCTCCATTTAGCCTTAAGCCTATTCCCGGTACAAAAACCAATAGCAAAAGAACGATACTTATCACAATCATCAAAGGAGCAAACTTGCCTAGAATCTTATAATTCACCCTGCTTAAAACCAGCATCACCACAATGCTCAAAATAGCATAGGACCCTTGTGATTTTAGGAAGTAATACTTATCCTGAAACTTTAGCTGAGAAGATATAGAGCTGGCACTGAAAACCATAGCTACACCTAAGGCTAGCAATATCAGAATTGTTATCAGTAATGTAAAATCCATGTTATTGCTCTTTTTTACAGGCATTAATTAGTCCCCCTTAAGTCTTTCACAAGACTCTTAAAAATTCTACCTCTCTCCTCAAAGTTTTTAAACATTCCCCAGCTTGCGCAGGCTGGCGATAATAGCACACAGTCTCCGGATCTCGACAGTTTACTGCATTGTGCTACTGCATCCTCGAAGTCAGATGCTCTATGTATATTATGAAATCCAATCTTTCTTGCTGCATTTTCGATTTTGTCTGCTGTAGCCCCAATGAGCACCAGTTCCTTCACTTTTCCTGCAAAGGTGCTGATAAAATCATCAAACTCGCTGCCTTTGTCATAGCCCCCCGCAATGAGTACAATTGGTCTATCCATTGCCATGATAGCTACCTTGGAGGAATCTGGATTGGTGCCCTTAGAATCGTTATAGTATGTAACTCCATTGATCTCATCAACATACTCTAGGCGATGTTCTACGCCTTTGAATTCCTTCAATACCTTACGAATAACCTCTGCTTTGACACCGAGACAATATGCCATCATGGAGGCTGCTAAGGCATTTTCTATATTGTGAGGACCTTTTATGTATATCTCATCTTTTTTTATAATCTCTTCTTTTTTATCCCCTAGCTTAATCACCAGCATTTGACCTTCTAAGAAAGCACCCTCTTCAAGAATTTCCTTTCGACTGAAGAACAGTGATTTGCATAAAACCCTATCTGCTGTTTTGTAAGTTTCTTCATCGTCTTTATTCAGGATTGCAAAGTCACCTGGCTTTTGATTTCGGAAAACCTTACATTTTGCATCTACATAATTACGAAAGGTTTTATGCCTATCCAGATGATCAGGGGTTATATTCAGTATAGCAGATACCTTTGGTCTAAAATCAACAGTAGATTCTAACTGAAAGCTGCTGGCTTCTAGTACAAATACATCCTCCACCTTTGCGTTTTCAACCTCTGAAATCATTGCATGACCTATATTACCAGTTACAAAGGTTTTTCTGCCGCTTTCCTTCATGATTTCTCCAAGCAAAGCAGTTGTTGTGGTTTTGCCGTTTGTCCCTGTAATCGCCGCAATTGGTGTACTTGTCAATCTGTATGCCAGCTCTATTTCGCCTATTACTTCCCTGCCAAGCTCATGTGCCTTTTTTATCAAGGGCATATCCAGAGGAACCCCTGGGCTTACTATAACAAGCTCACATTCTTCTGCCAGCTCTACTGGGTGTTCACCTCCAACAATCCTAATATGATTGATGCGCGTCCCCTTTAGCATAGCGGAAATTTCTTCTGTACTCTTCTTATCATTTAAGGTTACTGCTGCACCCATCTTGCATAATTGCTCCACTGCGGGGATCCCCGTAACGGCTGCGCCGATAACCAATACTTTCTTACCTGAAATCTGCATCGTAATCATCCTCTCAAATTCATATACCAACGTGCTATTACAGCCTAAATTGCCAATAATCCTATCAGACATAAAATAATTGCTGTAATCGTAAAGACTGAAACGACCTTTGATTCCGCCCAGCCAGACAATTCAAAGTGGTGATGCAAAGGAGTCATCTTAAAGAATCTCTTGCCCTTGGTTGCTTTAAAATATACCACTTGAATGATTACTGATAATGTCTCTGCTACATATATCGCTCCAATTATGACAAGAAAAATCGGCAGCCTGGTTACAATAGCCAATGAAACTACGGCACCTCCTAAAGCCAGTGAACCTGTATCTCCCATAAACACCTGTGCTGGATGTGAGTTAAATCGCAGAAAGCCGAGCAATGCACCTATTAAGGCCCCACAAACAACCAGAATTCCTGCATTTCGACTGGCCAACGCAACAACAGAGAAAAAACCGAGTACTACAACTGTAATTCCCCCTGCCAACCCGTCCAAGCCATCAGTCAAATTTACACTGTTAACAGTTGCAATGATAATAAATATTATGAATGGCATGTACATAATTCCTAAATCTAAGAACTTTCCTGTAAAAGGAATCAACACTTGTGTTCCCACCTGATTCACACCTGAAGTAACAAAGGCTAAAAATAGTGCTACTATAAGCTGTGCCACTATTTTCTGCCAAGCTCTTAACCCAAGAGATCTTTTCTTGACGATCTTAATATAGTCATCTGCAAAGCCTATCAGCCCAAATAGCAATGTACTAATCAGTACAAGAATCATATCTTTATCATTTGAAAATACAAAGGATACAATAACTGTTGCTAGTAAAAAAATAATTCCACCCATCGCTGGTGTGCCTGTTTTTTTCAAATGGCTTTGAGGTCCGTCATTTCTGACGTTTTGCCCAAACTTCAGCTTATGCAGCAATGGTATTAGCAACGGACCTATAACGATTGCCAATACAAAGGCCGACAAAATGCTAATGATAAACAAATTATATTCGCCATTTAAGTAATCTGTCATTTGTATTATCTCCCCTCACGCAGACTCTCTACAATATTTTCCATATTCATACCTCTTGAGCCCTTAATCAAAATCATATCTTGCGGCTTTAATATTCCTTTTAGACTACCAATCACTTCTTCATTGTGATCGAAGCAATATAGTTGTTGATTCTTTCCTGACATACTTGCTCCATTTATAACAGCCTTTGCCATTTTGCCTACTGCCAGTACCAAATCGATACCTTTTTCTGCTGCAAACCTGCCTATTTGCTTATGCTCCTCTTCTGCATATTCCCCAAGCTCAAACATATCTCCCAAGATACAAATCCGCCTGCCAGCTGCATCCATACTTGCAAGGACGTTGATTGCTGCTTTCATGGAATCAGGATTGGCATTGTATACATCATTGATCACCTTGGTATCCAAAATGCCCTGGAATATTTCCATCCTCATCTTCGAGGGCTTAAAATTCAACAGACCGGCATGAATCTCATCCATGTTCAACCCGTACATTTTGGCTATACAGATTGCAGATAGTGCGTTGTACACATTGTGAATACCCGGAATAGGTACTTGGTATGACTCCCTTACCCCTTGGTATACCACATCAAAGTCTATGCCGGCTTCCCCTTTTTCAACAACATTCTCGGCTCTGCAATCATTTATGCCTTCCAATCCATATCTTATTATGTGATATGCTTCATTGTCCAGTGTTTGCAGCATATCATTGTCGCCGTTGATGATAGCTGTATTACCACTATCAAAGTATGTAAACATTTCTGTTTTTGCTTTCAGTATATTTTTTCTTGTCTGTAATTTTTCAATATGTGCTGTTCCCACATTTGTAATGACTCCAGCATTTGGCCTTACGATATCAGCCAACACCTCTATCTCACCTAAGCTGCTCATTCCCATTTCCAAAACACAGATTTCATGCTGTCTCTCCAGCCTAAATAAAGTCAATGGCAAGCCAATGGCATTGTTAAAATTTCCCTCTGTTTTAAGGACATTATATTTTTCTGAAAGCACAGAAGCAATCATATCCTTGGTTGTAGTTTTGCCAGAGCTGCCTGTTATGGCAACGAAGGGTATATGAAACTTGCTTTTATAATGCTTCGCTAAGCGATGAAATGCGGTTAATGTGTCCTCTACCAACAGGTATGGAATATCACTTTTTAGCTTTTGTTGAGATAAGACAACTGATGCACCGCTTTTTACAGCAGCTTCTGCATATTCATGTCCGTCAAACTTTTCTCCCTTAAGAGCGATAAACAGATCCCCTTGATGAATCTTTCTGCTGTCAGTAGCTATTCCGCTAATAAGTTCAATATTACTACAATTAAAGGGGATTGCTCTGCATGCACGAACAACTTCTTCAATGCCCATACATTCCATTATACTTCCTCCCTTATCAGCTCTCTTACAATTTCTCTCTCATCAAAATGTATCGTCTTATCCTTCAGCACTTGATACGTTTCATGACCTTTTCCTGCCAAAAGCACAACATCCTTTTTCCTAGCAATCGTCAAGGCATACTTGATTGCATCTCTCCTATTTTCTATACAAATATAGTCGCATTTTGTGTCTGTTATGCCTTGCTCAACTTGTTTGATGATACTTTCCGGCACTTCGCTTCGGGGATTATCAGAGGTAATCACACAGAAATCTGAAAGCCTGCCCGCTACCTCTCCCATCACAGGTCTTTTTTCTTTCTCACGATCTCCTCCACAGCCAAACACTGTAATGATTCTGCCTTTGGTGTATTGTCTAACAGCCCTTAGTATATTTTCCAAGCTATCAGGACTGTGAGCATAATCGATAATAACTGTAAAGGGCATATCGACATCTACAACTTCTGATCTGCCTGGTACATTGCTAATATTGTATAAGCCTTCTTTTATTGTATTTTTATCAATACCTTCTACATAAGCCGCAGCTGCAGCTGCCAAACAATTGTATACACTAAACCTGCCCGGAATCCTATTTTTAATGTCTATCTTATACTTTGGAGTGACCAATGTGAATTTGATTCCCTTTGCATCTATTTCAATATCCTTAGCCATGATATCGGCATGATTGTCTATTCCATAAGTTAGCAAAGGAGTCTTCAAATGCTTGATATCCTCAGCTATGATTTTGCCATGTATATCGTCAATATTTATAATGTTTGCATGGGTGGTTTTATAAAACAGCTTTTTCTTTGCTTCTCTATAATTATCAAAGTTGATATGGTAATCCAAATGATCCTGTGTCAGATTTGAAAATATACCAATTCGAAAGCTGCTGCTGTCTACTCTTCCCAAATCCAACGCATGGGAAGAAACCTCCATAACAGAATACTCCATATCCTTGTCTAGCATTTCTCTAAAAAGCTGCTGCAACTCAATCGCTTCTGGAGTAGTCCGACTGGATGCTACTTCCTCGTTTCCGATTTTTATAGATATCGTACCAATAATACTAGACTTTTTATGTGCTTGCTCCAATATGGATTTTATTAAATATGTAGTAGTAGTCTTTCCATTTGTACCTGTTATTCCAATCAATTTAAGCTGATTGGTAGGATGCTTGTAAAAATTGCTTGCGATAATCGGCATAGCCATTCTGGTATTGCTTACCTTAATAATTGTAATGCCTTCTGCTTCAATATCTTTTTCAATAATTGCTGCAGCTGCACCTTTTGCAATTGCATCATTTAAAAATTTATGACCATCCACTTTAAAGCCAGTGATGCATAAAAAGATGCAACCTTTGGTAACCTTTCTAGAATCATATACTACATCCTTAATATCAATATCCATAGGACCATACCGCCCCAGTATGTCTAAACCACGAATTATCTCTGTCAGCTTCATATAAAACCCTCCTAATCACGGTACAGAGCAAAAAAACATATCATTTGCCAGCTGTGTGATTTTCATAATGATAGAAATTATATAACTAGTCTTAACATGTTTTGCACCTTATATGCCGCTACTGCCGCAGCCATATCCTTAATTATTATGCTCCAATCTTTACAAAAAGGCAACTGAAATTAAAGCCATCTTTAATTTCGTTGCCCTATTATAATTATATTTGTTATAGCATAGCCCTATTGTGAAACAGTAGGCTTAACAATCAAAATTACATCTCCATCTTGGTTAATACTAGCTCCAGGCTTTGGAATCTGATCAACAATTAATGAATTGAGAGAGGTCTCTCCTTCTCCGCCTTCCAACTGATGATTGAGCTTGTTTTGTGTCAGCAGCTTTATCGCATCCTTATAAGTCATATTGCGAACCTCAGGAACGGTGACCAAAGGCTTTTTCATCAGATCAAGTTCCTCTTGTGTATATTGTGGTTTGACATCTAAATATCTCATTGTATCAGAAATAATGCTTTTTACAACTGGACTGGCAATTTGACCTCCAAAATGACTAAAACCACCTGGCTCATCAATTACCACAAGCACTGCAACTTCCGGATCATTTGCTGGAGCAAACCCTACAAAGGATGCTACATATTTACCGGATACATATCTTCCATTTTCTGCCTTTTGCGCCGTGCCAGTTTTACCGCCTATTCTGTAACCAGGTACATAAGCACTTTTGCCAGTACCTTCCGATACAACAGATTCAAGTATTTCTCTCAACACAGCAGAGGTTTCCTTAGAAATCACCTGTCTTACAGTCTTTGGCTGAAATTCATGCACTGTATTTCCTTCATTGTCAACAAGCTTCTTCGCAATCCTCGGCTCCATTAGATATCCATCATTAACCGCTGCCGAAACAGCTGTTATCAATTGCATCGGTGTTACTGCAATACCTTGACCAAAAGATATATTCGCAAGCTCTACAGGTCCCATCCTTGCAGGAGTCATAACAAGTCCATTTGCTTCTCCAGGCAACTTGACATTGGTCGGTTCACCAAAGCCAAAGCCCTTTATGTATTTGTAAAATTTATCTTCTCCCAGCCTTTGCCCAACTTCTATAAATACAGGGTTACAGGAGTTCTGCACCCCTTCTACAAAGCTTTCACTGCCATGAGGTCTAGTGCTTCTCCAACATTTCAGCCTTTTACCCGATACTACAACATAGCCGCTGCAGTAAAACCGATCTTCCTTCGATACTACCTTTTCTTCCAATCCAGCTGCAGTTGTAATAATTTTAAAAGTGGAACCTGGTTCATAGATATCAGAAACCGCTGGATTTCTCCAGATCTTATACATTTCCTGATACTGTTGATCAGGTGTTAAGGAATCCCATGTAGCCAGCAAATGTTCAGGAGCCAAACGAGGTTCATTGTTGTCATAATCGCCCTTTACTGCCAAGGCAAGTATATCTCCCGTCTTAGGCTGCATCACGATAGCAGTTTGATTCCGCGCATCTGTCATCCTTATACTTCTTCCTGGGAATCCGTTAAGATATTTATCAAAGGTCTTTTCTACACCGTCTTGGCCCATATTATCTATGCTTGTAAAGCCCAATACATAGGAAGCAAAGTTTCTTTGAGGATAAAATCTTTTGCTGTCCTCATTATAAACAACTCCGCTAAGTTCCTTTTCCCTGAGGGCTTTTACAATTTCGCCATCTACCTTTTTCTTAATGGTTACAGAGGATTGCTTCTTGCTAATCTTTTCAAGCAAAGCTGCTTGATCCATATCCAAGGCTGTGGCCAAAGCAGTTGCAACTGCTTCCTTATCCTTCACTTCAGCAGGATTTACAATTACCTCATAAGCTGTAGCACTAATTGCCAGCTTTTTACCGTTTCGGTCATAAATAATCCCTCTTTTAGAGGGAATCTTAACATCTTTTGTCCATTGTTCCATGGCTTTTTCTTGGTATTCACTACTGTTGACGATCTGAATAAAAGCCAAGCGCCCAGTTAACCCTAAAAAAGCTGCTGCAAATATCATCAAAAGTATCAACAGTCTTCTTCTGACTGTTATCTTAACATTTGCCATAACAAACACCACCTAAAAGATAAAATCGAAGCTTTAGGTCTATCAAGAAAACTGCGATATTTCCCATTTAACCCTATTCAAGTATTTTTAACACATCTCCTATTACATTCCTCGCACTTGCTAAATACTTGTTTTCCTGCGTATCCTCAACACTGTGATAATCGTTGCTAGCTGCTACATCCGCTTCAATTTCCTGTACCTGTACATACACAATTTGATTTAGAACATCAGGATATTGCATGTGCAGCTTTTCAATTGCTACCTTTTCCAAGTTCTCCAAATTAACTGATTTCATCAACTGTACATTCAGGTCTGTGTTTTCGGTTTGTGCCTGCTTTATTTGTTTATCCAACTGTTTATTATTAAAGTTCACCTCTGCAATATATGCATATCTAGCAATTAATAATATGCTGATAGCAAAAACAAAGGCAATATTCATGATATGACCCCTGTGCTTAGGCTTCTTTTTTCTATTCTTTTTAGGAAGAATTTTTTCTTGCTGCATCGGTTGCTCTAAATATTCATGACGACTATAATCATATGCTCTGTTATCTGCTACTACCAATTTTATTCCCTCCTAAATATTTTTAGAACTTACTCTTTCCGCTGCTCGAAGCTTGGCACTCTTAGATCTCGTGTTATACTCCAGCTCCTCGACCTCAGCGATGATAGGCTTCCTTGTTAGTACCTTTAGCTGTGGCTGTTTGCCACATACACATATGGGGATCTTCGATGGACAGGTACATGGTCTTTCCATCTGATTGAAAATGTTTTTTACGATTCTATCTTCTAGTGAATGGAAGGTAATCACAACCAACCTTCCTCCATTGTTCAGCATTTCAACCGCATCATACAATGCAGCTTCCAAAACATCAAGCTCCTCATTTACTGCGATGCGCAATGCTTGAAAAGTACGCTTCGCAGGGTGCCCTCCCTCCCGTCGAGCAGCCGCAGGTATCGCCATTTTTATAATATCCACCAATTGAAATGTGGTAGATATTCTATATTTTTCGCGTTCATCACAAATAAACTTTGCTACTCTGTCAGCCCATTTTTCTTCGCCATAATCCCTTATGATACGCTTGAGCTCAGCAAAGTCTGCGTGATTTACAAGGCTTTCTGCTGTAACAGGTCTTGTAATATCCATACGCATATCCAATGGTCCATCATGCATATAGCTAAAACCTCTGTCTTCTTCATCCAACTGATGGGAAGAAACCCCTATATCCATTAAAATTCCGTCAACTTTTTCAAAACCGGAATTGATGATCGCTTTTTTTAAATTTCTAAAATTATCTTTTACATATATCACATGATCTTTATACTGCTCCAATTTTTGTTTCGCTGCATCTATGGCATTTTGATCCTGGTCAATACCAATCAAGGTCCCTCCCGGATAAATTCGTTTGACTATTTCCGATGAGTGTCCTGCGCCTCCCAAGGTACAGTCTACATAGACGCCTCCAGGTTTAATATCCAAATTTTCAATTGTCTGCTTTAGTAAAACAGGTATATGTACAAACTCCAATTTTTTCACCCTTTATGCTAAATTCCAAGTAGTGACATCTTTTCAGCCACATCCTCGTAACTAATATCTGCATCGTTGTTGAATTTATTCCACTGCTCAAGACTCCATATTTCAATTCTGGTAGAAACCCCTATAATTACAACATCCTTATCGATGTTGGCATAATCCTTAAGGTTCGAAGGCACTAAGGTTCTTCCTTGCTTGTCTATTTCGCACTCACTGGCACCAGCAAAGAAAAATCTAACAAAAGCGCGGGCATCCTTGTTGGTCATTGGTAGTGATTTCAGTTTTTCCTCCACTACCCTCCACTCGCTTACGGAGTATACAAACAAACAATTATCCAAGCCTTTTGTCATAACAAAGGCCTCTCCCAACTGCTCTCTGAACTTTGCAGGTATTATAAGCCTATTTTTGGGATCCAAGGAATGATTGTATTCCCCTATAAACATTTTCTCACCACACCTTTGTACTTTCGTTCCACTTTGCTCCACTTCGTTCCACTTTATGACATATTCTATATATATTTCAAAACTCCTTCCCACCAATTCGCAAAAAATAAAAAAATAGTACAAAAGTCCTAGACTCTTGTACTATTTTATTTTTCTATTAAGTGATATCCCTTAGGTCTACTTGATAATAGCTGCTAATCAACAAGTCTAGTTCAACGCTTTTGGTCACAATTGAATCATAACTTGCATCCTCGTCAATTAATGTGTAAAGTTGCTGTCTTACAACTTCTATTTTTTTTACCATGCTACTTACATCCCCCGAAAATCTAATCTATTACTATATTAAGAACACTTGATAAAAAGGTCAATATGCATAAAAGCTCGTCTCCTTATTTAGGGACAAGCTTTTACCAAATTTCTCTAAAATTCTCCAGATTCCTTATATTTAGTAAATATTTGTAAGGATCAATTAACTTAAGAAGAAATATGTAGTTTTATGTTAAGGTATTCTTGCGTTTATTACGTCGAATATAAAGGAAAGCAATCGCAAAAACCACTATTATTGCAAGGCTTAGAAGCTGCGCTGCTCTCAACCCCATAAACATCAGGCTATCCGTCCGCAAGCCCTCAATCCAGAACCTTCCTATAGAATAAAGTATTCCGTATAACAGAAACACCTCTCCATCCGCTTTTTTGTTTTTCCTAAAAACCATCAAAATAAAAAAAACTGCCAGGTTCCATAAAGACTCATATAAGAATGTAGGATGTACCTTTATTCCGTCAATCATAATACCCCAAGGCAGGTCTGTAACTCCCCCATGGGCTTCACCATTGACAAAATTGCCCCATCTGCCAATCGCCTGACCAATAATGATACTGGGTGCTACAATATCCGCTGTTTCCCAAAAGCTCAACTTTTTAAACTTAGTAAATATATATCCCGCAAGTACAGCAGCTATCAATCCACCATGTATAGCCAAGCCGCCCTCTCTAATATTGATCATTCTCATGATATCCCCATTGTAGTAGTCCCACTCCAAAAGCACATAGTAAAGCCTTGCACCTATTACAGCTGCTGGCACACACCACAAGGACAAATCAATAATATACTCTGGATTTCTCCCCAATCGATTGGCTTCTCTGTATGCTAGCAGGATTCCTACCATGATTCCAGTGGATAACAGGATTCCATACCATCTGATTGAAAGCCCAAAAATTTCAAAAGCAACTGGATTCATAAAATCCCTCCTAATTATGTATACATAACGAGTTCACATATTAAGCATTTTCTAAACTCATTTACATGATTTATGATTATTATAATATATTTCTCAACAAAGGTGAAGTTATACAGAAGCAAAAAGACTGAGGCAATTCGCCTCAGTCTTATTATTTTTCCATACCTTTTAGATCATCTGCTATTTCCATAACGAAGCTATAGTCTTTTACTTGCATATAATCATCATAAGCAAGATATAAAGCCCATATTATACTCCACAATGGACCATCTGCCTGCACTACATTCAGTCCCAGTTCTTCTTTCGCTTCTTTTCTATTGATGCAGTACCCATGGGAGAAATACTTTTCAGTCATAATTCTTGTTACGGATCTTGCCTTTTCTTTATTGTTCTTAAACATATTCTTTTCCAATAGTGCTTCAGCATACTGATAGGATGCCTTTATAGATTTTTCATAATCCCCAATTATCCATGGATCCAATTTGTCCGCGATAGGAAAAAGCAAGGCGGTTGTCATATCAGGGTTACAACTTGAGGCTATTTTCTCCTCCATGAAATCAATACACATACGAATTGATTGCACCGGTACCCACATATCCTCGTACTTTGGATGCTTCACCAAAGGATCAATAGGTCCTAGCTCAGAGGTAGGCCCCATAACTATTTCGTCTGCTCCTATAGCAATCATCGTAGCTGCACTTTTCGCAACAAAGGGAATGATCACACTGAAATGATCGCAAAACTCTCGTATAAGATTTACAATCTTATAGGGTATATCCACCAATCCACCGTAGCTATGCAATAGCAAATCAATTCTTTCGGTTTTCCCTATACTGCATAACTGTTTATAAAGTGGTATCAATACATAATCATCCATCGGTGCGTAGGAAATGTAAGAGATGACTCTAGAATTGCGAGTTTTTTCGATGCTTCGCAGCAAGCTAAGTCTTTTCTTGTTTGAAATCTTGATCACTATAAAACTCCTCTCGCCATCCAACGCAGCTTTTCAGCTGTTAGAAACAACAAATTAACAAATGCGGATTTGCGATTATTATTTTGTTCTTCCTTCTTAAATGGATGATAAGCATAATTTGTTGAAAGATGTAGCATTCTAATAATCATAATATGAAGATTTGGTGCCTTAAGTGTATCAAGAAAATACAATATTTAGTTTAAAAGCCTTTATATTACTCAATTACTTGTATAAACAACTCATTAATTGAAATAATATTATTATATGCTGGTTTGTTTAAAATGCCCATAAAAATTAAAAGGTGGGAAATGCTTTGACCTTTGATGAAAGAGATCTAATCAACTTTAAAATTTGTCTGGCGAAAGACTTAGAAAAAAAGATAAAAATGGGTTATAAAAGCCAGTTTAGAAATATTGTAATAAGCATAACCTCAATGCCGAAGCGATATAAAAAAATAAAGGCTGCTGCAGATATTTCCGAAGATATTCAAAAACTAGAGAATATAAGCAAAAGCATATACAATTACTTATTGGATATGTTTGATGTGTTTGGAGACAATGCAGTTCTCAATGCCAAGGGTATATTTGAAGAGAATGGAATCAAATGGGGCAAGAGGTTTTATAAGAATTTTAATCAAAACTATAATGCCAGTGATGCAAAGCGTCTAGTAAAAGAATTGTATTTGAATCTAAAAGACATAGATTATATTGTTACAGTGAATCGACAAATAAACTGGATATTCCGGAAACCGCAGGAAGACTCTGGTCTCAACCATCACTCAACAATATATTTCAATATATTGTATGAAATTAAGTCCCAGTGGCTGCAGAGTTTTATTAAATCTATGGCGCCAGGCTACATAGGCCTTATGGAAATAATAGATGAGGACGAAAACCAAATTACAACCAATATAACAATAAAGGAAGGTGTATAAACACCTTCCTTTATTTGTTAATATCCGCTGCCATCAACGGTTTTCATATCATTCACTATATTTACTGATGCACTAGCCCCTATTCTGGTGGCTCCCGCTTCTATCATCTTCAATGCCGTCTCCAAATCCCTAACAGCACCAGAAGCCTTCACTCCCATTTCAGGTCCTACAGTCTTTCTCATTAGCATGATATCCTCAACTGTGGCCCCACCTGTAGAGAAACCTGTGGACGTCTTTACAAAATCGGCCCCGGCTTTTTTTGCCAATAAGCAAACTACAACCTTTTCTTCATCCGTCAATAGACAGGTCTCAATAATCACCTTTAACAGTGCCTTGTCCTTACAGGCTGCTGCTACAGCTTTGATATCCTGCTCTACAACATCCAATAAGCCAGATTTAAGCGCCCCTACGTTAATAACCATATCAACTTCGTGAGCTCCATTTCGGATTGCTTCTTCTGCTTCAAAGGCTTTTACCTGCGGCAAGGTTGCTCCCAATGGAAAACCAACCACTGTACACACCTTTACCTCATTTCCCTTAAGCAGCTCTGCAGCCTGTTTCACATTTGCTGCATTTACGCATACAGATGCAAATTGATACTCTGCCGCTTCTTTGCAAAGCTTTTCTATGTCCATTACCTTTGCATCTGCCTTTAAAATTGTATGATCAAAATAAGAAGCTAAAGTCTTTTTATCCATAAAAAAACCTCCTCTTATAATATAATCTCGCCTTGATCTCCATTTTGGATTGCTGCAGCATTGCCTTCTTCAATATCGATATGCATATCTAAAGCGAAATCCGGATGTACTCTAATTACAACATTTTCAAACACAACCGCTCTCTCAGTACCAACCCTAACCTTTACAACATCTTTGTCCTTTACACCATATTTAGGCGCATCATCTGTGTGCATATGTATATGTCTAGCTGCAACGATTACACCCTTTTCTAATGTAACTTGACCCTTTGGACCAACAATCACACAGCTTGGTGTGTTATTTGTATTTCCGGATGCTCTTACGATAGCTTCTACCCCAAGAGTTCTTGCATCAAAAACGGAAATTTCTATTTGTGTTTCTGGTCTTACTGGTCCAAGTATTCTAACACCCTTTAAGGTTGATTTTGGACCAACAACATCTATCTTCTCTTCGCAAGCATATTGGCCTGGCTGAGATAGATCCTTCATTACAGTTAACTCATGACCCTCTCCGAAAAGTATTTCTAAATGCTCCTTTGAAATATGAACGTGTCTATTTGACATGCTTACAGGTATAAATTTTTCCATCTTTCTTCCTCCTAATTTATATAATATTATTGTTGCTTAAAAGCTTCATGAGCCTTTAGCATGATTGCACACTCAATTCTTTTTTGCTGCAGCTTGCATTCCAAGTCGTAGGGTTTCTTCAAATCTCCATTAAAGGAAGCCGCATTGGCTTGGCAGCCCCCACTGCAATAGAACTTAGCCCAGCAGTCAGTACACTTTTCCTTGTGGTATACGGTATTTTTATCAAACTCTCTCTGCAGCTGCTTATTGGTAACACCATCCTTGATATTGCCCATCAAGTATTCTTCTTGACCAACAAATTGATGACAAGGATACAGCTCCCCATCTGGAGTTACTGCAAAGTATTCAACACCAGAGCCACAGGAAGATACTCTTTTATATACACAAGGTCCTCCATCAAGATCCATTAGGAAATGATAGTATCTAAAACCCTTGCCTTGATCTTGATATTGGATATATTTCTCTGACAGCTTTTCATATTGCTCATAAATAAAAGGCAAGTGCTCTTCTTTTAAAGCATATGCTCTGCTCTCTTCTGCTACCACAGGCTCTATGGAGATTTCCTTAAAGCCTTGATCCGCAAGGAAAATCACATCCTCACTAAAATCAAGATTGTTGGCAGTAAAGGTTCCTCTAATGTAATAGCTTTTGTCACCTCTTGCATTTACAAAGTCTTTTATTTTTGGAAGTATCTCGTCGAAGGTTCCTCTTCCGTCGGTAAACTTCCTCATTTTATCATTGACGGTTTTTCTACCATCTATACTCACCACTACATTGTCCATATTCTCATTAAAAAACTCTGCAGCCTCTTCATTTAGCAATGTCCCATTGGTAGTAATGGTAAATCCAATTCGCTTGTTGTACTGGACTTCTTTTTCTCTGCCGTACTTCACCGTTTCTTTAATTACATCAAAATTCATCAGTGGCTCACCACCGAAAAAATCAACCTCAAGGCGTTTTCTACTGCCTGAAGTTTCTAATAGGAAATCGATTGCTCCTTTCGCTACCTCAAGGGACATCAGCTTTCTGCCTCCATGGTAGTCCCCAGTTGATGCGAAGCAATAACCACATCTAATATTGCAATCATGGGCAATATTCAAGCACAATGCCTTTGTGAAAACTTCCTTCTCTTCATTTAGGATTCGATCTCTATATGTATCCTTTGAGTTGAGCTGCCCCTGTTGCTCCAGCTGCTTTAACTCAGTATATGCTTCTTCTATTTCCTCTTTTGTATAGCTTTCCTTCAAGCTGTTCACCGCGGCCTCTACGGACTCTCCTATGAAATCAACTACTTCATAAGCTATCTTATCGAATATATGCACGCAGCCGCTGTTTACGTCAATTACAATTTTTAAGCCATTTAACTCATATTTGTGCAGCAATTTTTAACCCCCATATGTGTAAAATTCCATTCTTATTCTATATTAATTTGTATACACTGTCAAATCGCTGGAAAGTTAAAACCGTCCAAAAGGACGGCATTCAATTACGAAAATAAATTTAATTATTGTAATGCTGTGTTTAAGTCTTTTACAAGATCCTCTGAGTCTACATCATATCTTAGAGCAGCCTGCTCTACAGTCATATACAGAGCTCCACCTCAGCCAAAGCATTTAATTCCAATATTTTTAAAAATTTTCTCCAATTCTGGATGCTTATAGAGAATATCATCTATTACCATCTCTTTATGAATCATATTATCACCTCTAATTATATTATGTCAAAATACAATAAAATCATTTTACCCCCACGGGGTATGCTGCTAGCTTCATTATAATTTATCATATTAAAATCTGTCAAGATATGTGCAAAATGTTTATATCAAACCACGCCATTTTTTTAACTATTTATTTCATTTTTTGTAAATCAATATATTTTACTGCATTCAAAGCTGCTGTGCTTCCATCTCCCACTGCCTTAGCAATTTGGTATGGCTTGCCAGTGCAATCCCCACAGGCAAATACGCCAGGTATGCTGCCCGCCATATTCTTGTCAATTTTAATTGAACCTTCTTCTATTTCAAGTCCCTCAATAAGCTGTCCAATGGGTATTACATTTCTAACAATGAATATAGCTTCAACACTCAATTCAGAGTTGGCAGTTCTTAAAAGGTTAGCCTTCGTTTCATTGCCCTCAATGGCTTGCGCTTTTTCCTTGACCAGCTTTACCTTTTCATTTGTTTTATAATCACCATCATACAATGGTATGTAATAAACCTCTGAGCAAAGTTCAGAAAGAAAATTAGCTTCTTCCTCTCCTTCTTCATTCTCTGAGATAATTGCAACTGGCTTATTTCTATACAAAGGTCCGTCGCAGGTGGCACAGTAGCCTACTCCACGACCCAGGTACTCTTTTTCACCTGGCATATAATTGGCTTTGGCATGGCCTGTAGCAATTATGATGGCTTTGGCTTCATAAAACTCAGCACCGGCATTTAATGCAAAATAATCTCCCATATTTAAAATGTTTTGCACTTTTTCATGCTTTATTTCTATGCCCATTTCCTCCGTATGCTTTTTAAAGGTGTTAAGCATTTCAGTTCCGCTAATTCCAACCAAGCCCAAATAATTGTCTATTTGGGGAGCCTTCATCAAACCGGTTACCTTTTCTGTTCCTCCAAGCAATACAAAGCTTTTGTTTCTTATCTTTAGATTTAGCGCTGCGGATAGACCTGCTGGTCCTCCTCCAATTACTGCAACATCAAACATATTTATCACTCTCTTTCGTAAAAATCTTCAATGAAAAGTATCCAATCTCTTCACAACTATTTATTGAAACAATGGCTGCCCTGTTATCACATAAGCAAACTCTAATACTGCGTAGAATATAAATATTGCAAAGCTGATGTATAAAGGCCACGCTGCTCTTACATTCTTCAGTATGACCCTTAGGCTTAGTTTTTCTATAATAACTTGCTCTGACTCGCTGGTCTCCTTTTCTAGGTTCAATTCTTTCAATGCCTTCATGCAAAATACACCTATTAGCCCGCATATTGCAGCCCAAATTCCAATCGGTATGGACAGTATCAGCAAGCCCTGCAGTTCTGCTCCCTGTGGCACACTCTGAGCTTGCGCCTCTCTAACTAAGGGCAGCTGCATCATAAAAAAGCCGATGGTAACCGAAATTGCATTGTTCATAAAATGTCCAAGCATACCTGCAAATATTGAATCTGTTGTGTAAACAACGTACCCTAAAAGGATTCCTAAGAACAATGGCCCTAGTATATTTTGAATGTTTACATGGAGCATAGAAAAAAGCACCGCTGTAAAAATGATGCTAGGCCATTTTCCTATTCTCTCGTAGCCCCGCATAATAAGACCTCTAAACAGTATTTCTTCACAAATACCTGCGGAGCCTGCCACAATTAGCAGCAAGACGAAGTAATCATTAAAATTGTCAGCAAAGGGTATTGGTGATGTAATCAGCTTGCCAAATATGCTGACAAAAATATTTCCAATTAGGTTTAAGAACATTGCTACAGGATAACCACACATAAAAATGATTACTACCAGCAGCATATCCATAAACTTAAGCCGATTGAATCTTAACTCTAGCTTTAAGCTGCTTTTTTTAAATATTACATATAAAAATACTGGAAGTGCAATCAGCACAAATTCAGTAATCAAAATACCACTATGAAAGTTTCTTTGCTGTACAAAAGCCCCTACAGTTATCAGAAGAATCAATGCTGATAAATATAATATATTGACCCCTGCTATGCTCAGCTTGCTTTGAAAAACTGAGGTTTTCCTCTCCAATCTTACACCCTCTTTACTTTTTGAGTATTCTATCTTCTGCCCTGAACAATGGATTGTTGCTGTCAATTATTGCATGCTCTATATTTAAAGGCTTGCCGTTTAGTGTTAAAACAACTTCTCGAATCCCCTCTACTTCTGTTACTGTGTTCGCAATTGAAGTTAATGTCATATCTTCACCTGCAGCACCGCGGGAGTGCTTTGTAACCATTTCTTCACTGAAATCTATCGTCGCTCTCTCGCCTAACACCACTACAGAATTAACTCTTGCTTCTTTCGGAATGGTAGGAAATAAATCAGTGCTTTCAGGTCCTTTGATCATTTCCTCCACCAAAGTCTTTATAAGCATTTCTCTGGTAGCATTTTCCTCTATGTTTATATTGCGTTTTTCTGCTACAACATTGATTGCTTGATCATCAGAAAAATACAAAGTCACTTCTCTATTCTTTAACATACCTTGCGCATTTGGATCAAATTGGATTTCAGTCAGATATCCATAGGGATTGCCGCTTGGAGCAATTAAATCCTTACCTTCAATCGTGATTCTTACACTATTTACTTCAGGAAACTGCACCATGGTATTCACCAAAGCAGCTATGGTTGCGCTTTCATGCATGACTCCTCCAAAGGTGTTAAAATCCTTGTTGAAGTTCACGGTCAGTTTATCTTGCTCTATGGTGGTGTCCAGCACCTTTACTGTTCCACTGATGCTTTTTTCAAATTTCGCTGTATCTGAAGGACCTTTCACCCACTCATCCAAAGTCTTCATATACTTATCCTGAGCGGTTGTATAGACGATACTCCTCTGTTCATAATCCAATCCAGTATTTTCTTTCAGAGCAAAATACAAATCAATATTCCCATTGGTTGTCGTCTCTTGATTTATCAAGTTACAGCCTGCTACAGCAAGCAATATTGCAAAAGCTAAAATCAATACTTTTTTCATTCTTATCTCTCCTAACAGTTATTTTTGATAGTTTTGTATCTTAAGCCAACTATGCCCACCAACAGCAGCAATACAAGCTCCCCAATATAGGTAAATACTATTTTGAAGGCTATATCTGAGAAAAAGGCCTCCGGATACATATTTATCAATCTATCCTTAGCAGGCTCTAGCTGCCATAAATCATTATCAAAGAATATCTCATGAAATATCGTAAAATACTTATAGAAGTCGATATTCATCAATATAGCCAGCAGAATTACTGGCACTATGCCAAATACAAAGGTATAAATCAAAAGCTTTGAAAAGCTTCTTCGTTTATTATGTGCTTTATAAAAAAACAATGCAATAAATATCAAGCAATATACCAATGCAAAGTTTCTAATTTGCTTGCCTTGAACGAATAGATTTTTCACATCTATCATATGCAGCTTATCTCTTTCGCTAAAAAACTCTTGCTGCACACCATTTATTGACATTTGAAAATTGATATCTTCTCTTTTTGCATCCATGTAATTCAACAGATTGTCTGTTGCCGTCATAAGGTCTGCTGGATCGATGCCTATACTTTGAGGCACTTGATATTTTGCATATTGATGATTGTAATAGCTTCTATCAAAGGCTATGACCTGCACATCAGTAAACAGCAGCAAAAGTATTAACATTACTACAAACATTGCACTAGCTAAAAACCATAAAATTTTTCTACTTATCATATTATGTACTCCTTATATTATCCGAATTAAGTCCTACATTTATTTTATCAAAATTAAGATAATATAAAAATATATTTTTTTATGAAGCAAATCTTCCGCAAACCTGGCTATACATGATTGTTATTACCGTCAGAATACTATGCTCCATTTTGCATACAAAAAGCAATCCTTTATATTCTCTTGTTTCTTTTCCGGACTTATCCATGGCAATTATTCTGCTTCTTTTGACATTTTCAATAATTTTCTCAATCGCTTGCTCTCGTCTCACAGACTTTTTTCGTTCTTTATATCTTAGTATAGCATGATTTGTTACATGAATATTTCTCATTTTATCTACCCATCCTTATTTAAATTTGCTGTACAAAAAAATTATAGTCTATAACGCATAAAAAAAAGTTCGAATCCTGCTGTCGTTTTATTTATATATGCTGCAAGGATGGTGTTTTTTAAACAATAAACATTTGCAGCCAATTTATTTTGATGTATATGAAAACAAAGCGACCTTTTGAATCAGCATGATAAAAACTAATATTAATTGCAAGTCAGGAAATACTAAAACTGAGGTGATGTATTTGAAAAAGCATGTTTTTTTTCATAGATTGTTGATTTTTGTTCTATCAGTTGCGATGGTTTTCACCTTAGCCTCATGTGCTCAACAAAAGAAGCCCGTTCCCACGCCTAAAAAAAGCGAAGAAGAGCAAAATAAGCCTCCCAAAGAACTAGATGAGCTAAGCAAAGCTGTAGAAGAAATAGAAAAAAGCATACTTGAAATGTACGAAAGAAGCAAAATGCCCTTGTTTTTGCAACAAGAGGAAATAAAGAAGCAAGAAGAAAAGAAGAAAAAAGAAGAGGGCGGCAAAGAGCAGCAGGATGATCAAAAAAGCGGAGGCAGTGGAGGTGGCTCTGGCGAACAGCAAGGTGGCCAAGGTCAGCAAGCTTCACAAGTAGAACTAGTTACTCCCGAAGCCAAAGAAGATGAACCAAAGTTGGAAATGCAGCAAATGGCCAAGGAAGTAGAAAGAGCAAATTTAGCACAGATTGAAGAGTTAAAGAAAGATGTTATGGAGCTTCATGGTCTATGGAATGCATTTGAAGCAAAAGCTGTTTCTCAATATGTAATGCATACATCAATTGTGGATTTTGAGGATGCATTAAACAATTTAACAAAATCCATAGACAGCAAGATTGTGTTCCAAAGCTTGCTAGATGTAACACAGCTTTATAAATATTTGCCTGATTTCTATATGACTTATGAATCGGATTATCCACCGGAAATTGATAAGGTTAGATTTGCAGCAAAAAAAATTCAACTTCTTGGCGAAAAGAAAAATTATCCCACTGCTAAGGAAGCCCTGGAATATCTCAGCGGCATATGGATGCTTACACGTCCAAAGTTAAATAAGGACAGCAAAGACATGATCAATCAAATTGAATTTGCACTCTCCGACCTAAATAAAGCCATCGAATCAGAAGACGATACCATTATTAAAGCAAAAACTGAAGTAATACTAAAGGTTGCTGATGAGCTTGAAAAGGCCAATAGCAAAAAGGAGCAAAAAAAATAGAAACACAAAACACTATAAAATTACTTATAGTGTTTTGTGTTTTTTTATATAAATAGATTTAAATTGGCGCTGTCTGCTTCTCCCAAATAGGTAGCTACTCCTGCCAGTTCAATGCCTTCTATGAGCTCCTCTTGCTTGATGCCCATTACATCCATTGACATCGTACATGCTATCATTCTCACTCCCATAGCCTGTGCGCTATCAAGCAGCTCTGGTAAGCTATTCACATTCTTCTTCTTCATAATAGATTTCATCATTGCTGTACCGGCACCGCCAAAGTTCATTTTTGAAAGTGCCAATTTGTCTGCACCTCTTGGCATCATAAACCCAAACATATTTTCCATGAATTCCTTTTTCACTTTGATTTTTTTGGCCTTCCTCAAAACATTCAATCCCCAGAAGGTAAAAAACATTGTCACATCATCACCCATAGCCGCTGCGCCATTTGCAATAATAAGGCTGGCCATGGCTTTATCCAAGTCTCCGCTAAACATAATAATTGTTTTACTGCTCATATTCTTCCCCCATTTGTTTGATTAGCTCTTCTTTATTGTTGCATGAATAATGCCATCAATTTCATCAATATGCACCAGTTCATTTCCTGTCTTTTTGCACCACGCATTGATATCCTTAGAAAAGCCACAATCTGTAACCTCTATCGTAATGATATCCCCACTATCCGCTGCCTTGGCAACTTTAAATAGCTCGACGATTGGTCCAGGACATTGCAGCCCCCTTGCGTTGATATGTTTTTCTGCCATTTCTATTCCTCCTATTCAACCTTATATGGATAAGCGTTAATACCGCCTTCTAAGACCTTTAAGTTTTCAAAGCCTTGCTGCTTTAATTTTAAATAAGCCAAAAATGCTCTTTTGCCTACCTTGCATACCAATAGGACGGTTTCCTTGCTTTTGTCTATTTCATTGCTTCTTTCTTCTACATCGTTCATTGGTATATTCAAGGACCCAGGTATTGCAGATATAAAGCACTCTTCTTCCTCTCTCACATCTACAATATTCACTTGGTTGTTCTTCATCTTTTCCTGCAGCTCTAAAGCTGAAATTGTTTCAATCTTACTGTTAAGCTTATTTAACATCACATTGGCTGTCATGATTGTTGAAGCCATTGCCATGGAAAAGGGTGGTGCATATGCAAGATCCAGCTTCGTTAGATCTTCTACCTTCGCATTTAGCGTCATGGCTGTTGCGATAATATCAATTGGCTTATCTACAACCCCACTGCCTATTATTTCAGCTCCTAATATCTTGTGCGTTGCTTTATCTACAATAAGCTTAGTTATAATAGGCTTATTGCCAGGATAATAGTGTGCTTTATCCGTTGCAGGCACCAATATTGTTTCGATATCCATATTGGCTTTTTTCGCATCTCTTTCAGATAAACCTGTTTTGGCTGCATTCATATCAAATAATTTCACGATTGTTGTGCCCAATACACCCTCTAGGCTTTCCATATTGCCTTGATTCACAACATTGTGACCAGCGATACGTCCGGTTTTGTTTGATGTAGACCCCATTGGGTACCATGCAGGTTGATTTGTAACGAGATTTATATTTTCAGCACAATCACCCACTGCAAATATGTCTTTGACATTTGTCTGCATATATTTGTCTACCTTGATTGCTCCTGTAATACCAAGCTCTATCCCAGCATCAACAGCCAGCTTGACATTTGGTCTTACACCAATTGAAAGCACCACAATGTCTGCATCAAAATCACCTGCAGTCGATTTTACTGTGGTTACAAAGCCTTCTTTTCCTTCAAAGCCAAGAACCTTTTCTCCTGTGATGATATTTACGCCTTTGTCCTGCATGTGCACCTGTGCCAGCAATGCAATTTCCTCATCAAATGGCGGCAGTACATGAGGTGCCAATTCTATAAGCGTGACCTCTACCCCTCTATGCTTTAGATTTTCAGCTACCTCAAGACCGATAAAGCC
>JAQSYB010000250.1 GCA_029256365.1 Clostridia bacterium | reverse complement strand
CTACCAGATAACATGGTTTGAACCACCACACTAAAAGCACCCAACTGCAGCCCTATAACAGATGCCAAAGTCGATGCTCCTATAATTCGTGCAGTAGTATAGCCCTTCTTCAAAATTGGCTTGTATATGAAGGGATAGGCAACAAAACAGGTATAGAAACCCATATTAAATATATTACACCCCAATGCCAAAAGCCCACCATCCGCAAAGAACAACCCCTGTATGGTAAGGATTGCTGCCATTGCTAAGAAGCCTGCATAAGGTCCAAGTATGGCCGCCAATAGGATACCCCCACCCAAGTGACCACTGGAACCGGTGCCGGGTATGGTGAAATTTATCATTTGTGATGCAAATACGAATGCGCCCATTACGCCCATCATAGGGATCTTGATGTCATCTATCTGATATTTTACTTTATTGATAGAATTGCTGCCAATCTTTGCCGCTGCAATCCACATAGCACCACCTACCAAAGGTGTAATCAGAGCATCTGCCATATGCATCGTAAACACTCCATTCTCTAACAATTTATATTTAATTTAACATAGCCCCTTTGTACTGTCAACAAAGTGCAATGAGATCTGAATGCGTCTAATCCATATCTTTTATACTATTTTTCCCTTATTGTATTCATGGTGTTATCATTATTTTATTGGGACTGAGTCAATCTGCACACTTGACGCATATAATGCAATTAACACGTTGCAAGGAGTGATATGAATGCCTTTTTGTCCATTTTTTTGTCCTTATATGAATCAACAAAATGATGAAAATGCCATTGATGATGATTTAGAATTCCGTTCACCTAATGGTTTTGGCCCTCCTTTTGGTCCACCTTCCGGTCCTCCATCAGGCGGTCAAAGCGGACCTCCATCTGGTCCTCCACCTAGCAAAGCTCCTACACTCAAATCAACCGGAAGCGGTCCCAGCATAAAAGCTGTTGATCCTGGCGCAATCAGACCTTGTAGATTCCAATTTGTATATATATGGCCATCCTATGGCAGACCTTTTTGGGCATGGTTAACCTTTGTTGGCAGACGATCTGTTGCCGGTTACCGCTGGAATGGTTATAGCTGGAGATATTTCGGTATGGATTTGAGACAAATCAACAACTTCGAATGTTATTAAAAGTAATATGCCCTCAGTATTCCTAATGACTGAGGGCTATTATTCTTATATATAAGGTTATATCAATAGTTTGTGAAGCTTCGCTTTGAAGCTAGCCACATCACCATCAAACACCACAATGCCTATGCCCATTTCGTCTGCTCTTTGCAAGGTCATTTCTCCACGTTCAGGACTTTGAGTGGATACTAGTATTTTCGTTACTTTACGCCCACCTAAATGATCAGCATAGACCTCCAGCTCGTTTAAGTCCTCCACGTCGTACTTTTCGGTATCCTTACAGGATATACACACAAGATGAGAATCTATCGCTGCCACCACATCCAGTTCATTATGTACATCAACTTCTTCATCCCAAACAAAAAACATTCCACTTACAGCATCATTTACCTCTTTCATTTCCTTAATACATCTATAAGTTAAGGCTTCCAGCCAGCTGCCTGCACACATGATAAAGGCCTTTGCCTCTTTGTTTATGATGTTGAATTCTATATGATCATAATACAATTCATAATCTGTGATAAGCTGTTTTTCTGAAAGCTCCTTGAAAAATCTTTCCAATGCCTTTATTTGAATATAGGATAGTCGCGCTGTAATGATCTCAATAAACAATGGCTGCATCACAGACTGCTTTACGATATGTGTATCTCTCAAAATACGCTTTGTGTACTTCCACATATCATAATTTTTAATCATAAACTCTACAAGCTCTCTATACACCTTTTTATCATATAGTTCAGTGGAGTGCTTCATAATCTCTGCTCCAGTGCTGTATACGATATCCTCTACGGTGAGTTCTACATGAATCGGGCATAATTCCTCAACATCATTCTTCAAGCTAAGTATTTTCCCATTGTCATTGTCAATGTAAATGGCATTGCACATGCGCCCCAGAGTAGCTTTAAAAGCAAGTAAACCCATCAGCTTACTGCCGCCAGATAGGTTGAAAAAGGTATCCTTCTCATCATACATATTCAGTATTTTTGATACAGCTGCAGTATTTTGTTCCTTTATAACATGCTCTACCATGATGACCATAGGCATTTTATTGGCTATGCAGGCTATGGCATTTTCGCAGCTTTCCTTATCTTTTTCCAACCTGATAAATACAATTTTCTCAGGCTTCAAATTAAAGGCGGCTAAAATACTATAGTGGTTATACTTTCCAATAATATTAATTAGTGTTTTGCACCTCATTGCTGTCCTCCCATACACAGAAAGATCTTAGCTACATAATACAATAATAAGCATGACAGGAATAGATTGCACATTTTTTTTAGATTCTATGTGATTCCCGAAAGCCTAACTCTTGGAATATATTAAGAAACTTCTCTTCTATCTGTGTCACCATAAAATAACAATCTTTCTTTTTCTCATATTGGATGGTTTCGCTTATGAGAACCTTCAACAAGTCTTTATCAAAGTAATCTGGCAGTATGGACAATAGATACAGCCCTCTATCTTCCTCCTCATCCCGCTGTGTTGTTGATGCACCAATGGCGATTCCATCCTTATATAAAAGATATAAATTGTACTTGGCATCCGATATTGCTTGCAGCAAAATTTCTTTTCGCTTTGAAGGGTTCACTTTACTTTGAAAACTTATGGATGTAATATCTCCCCACAATGCTTTTTCCATTTCACTTTCCACCTGTTTTAGGCTTAATCCGTTCATTTCAGGAGACTGATATTTAAAATTATGCAGGAAATTGTACAAGCAAATATATTCCTTGTTTCTATTATATACATCCTCATGTAAATTTACAGGCAGAGCGGCCAGAAATTGTTTCTTGCTATTGTCATTGTTCTCTATTAGTTCCTTTGGTGTACCCGCAATGATGCCAAACCAATCCGCTCTTCCAGCCTCTACAAAACCACACTTCTTTGCCAATCCTGGACTCATTCCATTGCCATGTATAATTTGTATAAAAGGTATTTTGCCGCGTTCAATAATCTGATGGGCTAAGTCAATTGTAACATCCACCGCATAGCCCCTGCGCCTATGCGCTTCCTTCGTGTACATAATACCCATTGAATTGTCATCGTGAATCAATACCCAACAAACCATTTCACCATCTATATAAATAGCAGAGGAAGGGCGATTGGTGATGTCTCCTTTGATAACCTCAAGGGTTCCCGAATCTCTGAATGGATAAAAATGATCCACAGTCTCTGCATCCTCCAGCCTTATTCTCTCTGTTTTATTCTTCATTAATGACAAATCTAAATTTTCTTTGGGCATATAATAAAGTGTGCATGGACTCTCCCATCCCAGCAAGTATCTTCGCCTGATTTTTTCAGCCAGCTCATACTC
>JAQSYB010000249.1 GCA_029256365.1 Clostridia bacterium | reverse complement strand
ATATATTTTGTTGAAAACAAAAAAAGCTGATACCATTATGGCTCAGCTTCGTTTAGAGATTGCTTCTATTTAATCATTGCATAAATATATACAAATCTTGTTGCGTGTTCTTGCTCGTCAGTGATGATTTCATAAAGCATATCTCTATGCTTTTTACTTGTCAGCATGGCACGGATTTCTCTGTACATTTCAACTGCTTCCAATTCACCTTCAATGCTGGATTTGACATTGTCAACAAATCTGTCAGCCAATTCTATCTTAGGTGCTCGGATTTCGATTTCTTCACCACAGAGATCACCATAGATTTCTTGGAACATTCTGTAGTGTTTCGCCTCATCGACCTCTGCGTGATGGATGTTTTCTCTGATTTCTTTGTTTTCTGTCATTTCCATCATCATTTTGTATTTTTTATTGTCGTGTCTTTCATCCTTCATTGCATCCTTTATTAAGTCAAGTAGCTTTCTCATGTTTTGCTGCTTTGCATTCATCATAACCATATCAGGGTTCATTTTAATACCTCCCGAAACAAATTATCATTACATAATATGTAGGGAGTGGTGCAATTGTGCTTATATTATATCAGAGAGCTTCTTGCTTATGGTACGCACGTTTCCATTGATGCCTTTGGCAAAGAATACCACATGCTCTTGCTGCTCGCTTAGTCCGCCCAAAACATTGATTGCAAATACCTCGTAATAGATATTTTTCATCAAGGTTTTGCTGTCAAGCACTTGGTCGGGAAATAAGGAGCTGACTAGAGCGGGATTGTCTCTTAAGTAGCTTTGCAGAGCATTTTTAACCTTTGTATGATCAAAGCGATTGATGCTGATAGGCATATTGCCATTGTTATAATACAGCAGCCAATCCAGCTTTATTAGCTCGTTTAGGGTGAGGTCTAGGAGCTTTTTATTCTCTGTGAAGCGGTACAGTATATTATAAAGCTCTTTTGTGCTTTGTGCGGCTGCAAACAAAGCATGGCTGCGCCAATAATCTGCGAAATCTAGATAAAATTGAAAGCTGGAAGTATAGTAATTGTTGAACAGATGATTTAAACTGAACTTGAATCTGCCCGAGTTGTAGTATAGCTCTAATATATGCTCCACCTCTTTTAGGACAATAAGCTCCTCGTAGCTTATCCAATTTGTTTTTAATACTTCATAGGGGCTGAAGCGATTGTATACGATGCCGTACTCTTCTGCCCTATTTCTGATGCCTGATCCCTTTAGCAGCTTGAGAAATCCCAACTGCAGCATATCTGGCATAAGCTTATGCACCTCGTCGAAGGAATCTCCAAAGCTTTTAAAATCCTCATAGGGCAAGCCTGCTATCAAATCCAAATGCAAGTGGCTGTTGCCTGGATGCTGCAATGCCAGTACATTGTGCTTGACCTTATCGATATCCATGGCTCTGCTTATTTCTCTCAAGGCTCTTTTGTTTGTGGATTGCACGCCTATTTCAAATTGAAACATATCCTTAGGGGCTTTTGCCAATACAGCTAGCATTTCATCATCCAACAAGTCAGCTCCAATCTCGAAATGGAAGTTGGTTTTGCTGTTTAACTCCATGATATACTCAATTATTTGCAGGCTATGCTTTTTGTTGCAGTTAAAGGTTCTATCCACAAGTTTTACTTGCTTGACACCATGGTCAATGAAAAACTTAATCTCTGCTCGAATTCTCTCCATTCCAAAATATCGGACGCCATGCAAAGTGGAGGACAAACAGTACTGACAGCTGAAAGGACAGCCTCTACTGGTTTCATAATATATAATTTTGTTATTCAGCTGATTGAAGTCCTCGTAAGGAAAGGGGATGATATCAAGGTTTTGCAGCAATGGCCGGTCGGGGTTTGAAAGGATCTGCTCGTTTTCTCTATAGGTTAAGCCCAATACAGAGCTGCAATCTTGAAGCTCACCATTTAAGAAGTGCAGCAAATCCAATAAGGTCTCTTCGCCCTCTCCGCGGATGATGTAATCCACATATTCATGATTTAGCAAAAGCTCCTGGGCATCGAAGGATACCTCTGGTCCCCCTAGAACGATAACAGCCTTGGGATTTAGCTGCTTTAAGCTGCTGCTGAGCTTTATTACCATATCGATATTCCATATATAACAAGAAAGCGCATAAATATCCGTCTGCTTGCAGTATGCTTCCTTTAAGATATTATCAAAGTTATCATTGATGCTGAATTCTTTCAACTCAACATTGTGGTACTGATTCTTGCGGCAATAGGACTTTAGATACCTGACTGCAAGATTGGTATGTACATATTTTGCGTTTACTCCAATAAGCAAACATTTTTTTTTCATAGTTGACCTCCGATAATTATGCATTTATAATGAATAATAAGTTTTATATGTAACATTTGACAACAAATCAATGATGGGCAAAGCGCTTCTAGATTGAAATGTTGTGAAATAGCCTTTTGAGGTGTTTATTTACTAAATCTTTATAATTATATCAATAATTTTTTCCATACACCAAGCTTTTACTCATTTTATTTTGAGTGAACAAATTGAAGTTTGAAACAAAGTGCAGAAACAGATGCTAATTATAGTATTTATTGTTAATGTTTTGGGAAAATAGAGTTGTAAAGAATGAGTGCATATCGGAGGCTTTATGGATAAAAAAGAAATATCTCATTTATTTGAAGAAATCGCTCTAATGCTTGATTTGAAAGGCGAAAATCCATTTAAGGCAAGAGCGTATATCAATGCGTCTAGAACCATTGAGCTTCTAGAAGGAGATATAAAGGATTATGTGGTAGAAGGCAAGTTGGTAGAGATCAAGGGAATAGGCAAGGCAATTGGCGAGAAACTGTATGAAATAGTCAATACAGGCAGTTTAAAATATTATACTGATTTGAGAGAATCTATACCAGAAGGCTTATTTGAGATGCTTAAAATTCCAGGGCTAGGTCCTAAAAAGGTTAAGGCAATATATGAAAAGTTGGATGTAAAGAGCATTGGGGAGCTGGAGTACGCTTGTATCGAAAATCGATTGCTTGATCTAGAAGGCTTTGGGAAGAAAACCCAGGATAATATTTTTAAGGGCATTGAGCAAATGAAGAAATTCAAAGGGCAATTTCTTTTAGGAGAGGTTTTTTATATTGCGGAGGAAGTGAAACGCCTAATTCAAGAAAGCGGACTTGCGGATCGATGTGAAATTACGGGAAGCATCAGGCGGCGAAAAGAAGTTGTAAAAGATATAGACATGATAGCGACCATAGCGAAGGGTACTACAAAATCAACCATTAGACTGCAAAGTGGAATAAACATGGACTTGAGAGTAGTAGTGGACAAAGAGTATCCTTATGTTTTGAACCATTTTACAGGCAGCAAAGAGCACAATACCGCTGTCAGGCATAGGGCTAAGGCTATGGGGATAAAGGTAAATGAATACGGTTTGTTTCATGAGGAAAAACTGATTGAATGTCATAGTGAAGAAGAAATTTATCATGTATTGGGTTTGGATTATATACCACCTGAGATTAGGGAAAACAATGGGGAAATAGAAGCTGCGGAGAAACACCAAATTCCTATCCTTATAGAATTGCAAGATATAAAGGGTACCTTCCATATGCACACAGAATACAGTGATGGCTCAAATACCCTGGAGGAAATGGTGCAGGCAGCACGAAATATGGGCTTGAGTTATATCGGCATTTCAGACCACAGTCGTTCTGCATTTTATGCCAGAGGCTTAAGCAAAGATGAAATAATGAGGCAGCTGGAAGAGATTGAGGAGATAAATGAAAAATACAAAGACTTTAAAGTTTTTAAGGGCATTGAGTCGGACATACTCCCGGATGGTTCCTTAGATTATGAGGATGATATTTTAGAAATGTTTGATTTTGTCATTGCATCAGTACATTCAAATTTTAAACTTGAAAAGGATAAAATGACTGAAAGGCTTATCAAAGCTTTAAAAAATAAGCATACGACAATGTTAGGACATCCTACAGGGCGTATATTATTGGCACGTAAGGAATATGAGTTAGATCTATATGCAGTAATAGATGCGGCAGCTGAATTTAAAAAGGTCATAGAGCTCAATGCTGACCCCCATAGATTGGTGGAGATATATGCGGTACGCAAAGGAAAAGGGTGTAAAGCTGTCAATTAATACGGATGCCCATACAGTACAGGGTCTACAAAATATTAAGCTTGGAATTGGAATAGCAAGAAAAGGCTGGCAGGAAAGAGCAGATGTTTTCAATACCATGTCATTACAGGAAATGGAAAGGTGCCTGAAAGATTGGAAAATTTAGAAAGTTAAATATTAGACAAGGAAATGCTTGGATTTTATGATATAATCACAGAAAACTTGTTAAAGTTCAATGATATTTCCATAGATGAAATAGGTACAAGAAAAATGTTTCGAATATTCCATTTTAATTTATGCAAGCCATGCAGATTGGAGATTCACATGAGAGATATTGATGTGCTGAAAAAGAAGGTTAAGAAGATATCAAAGCTGCTATTTGAAACATATCCAGAGGCAACCTGTTCTTTAGATTATCAGGAACCTTTGCAGCTTCTGATTGCTACTATTTTAGCGGCACAATGCACTGATTTGCGAGTAAATATCGTAACAAAGGATCTGTTCCAAAAATATAAAACAGTTGCAGATTTTGCGAGAGCAAATCCTGAAGAATTAGAACAGGATATAAAATCAACTGGTTTTTACAGAAACAAAGCAAAGAATATTATTGCCTGCTGTCAAAAGCTTATAAAGGAATACGACGGCAAGGTACCAGACAATCTGGAGGCTTTGGTCTCATTGCCTGGGGTAGGTCGAAAAACTGCAAATGTGGTATTAAGCAACATATATGGAATACCCGGCATAATAGTAGACACCCATTGCAAGCGACTTTCCAATAGAATAGGTTTAACAACTAACGATGATCCAGAAAAGATTGAATATGACCTTATGGAGATCGTACCACAAAAGGATTGGGCAAAATTCAGCAATAACCTTGTTTATCATGGTAGAGCAATATGTGATGCCCGCAAGCCGAAATGTGAAATATGTCCAATATCAGAGCATTGCAGTTTCTTTAAGGGGAGGTGAGGGAAGGCAAGTCGGAATAAAATAATTTAATTGTAGATTTTTTAACAATAATAGTATAAAATATTCAATAAGAACCTTTGAAATTAATAAACTATATAATTCGCTGAATTGTTCAAATTATCATACAAAGAATTTTATATTAGAAGGATTTTGGAGGTTTTTGACGAAATTATTACTTTTGAATCTCTGAAGAAGTGTAAATGCTGCTATTACAGAAAACTAAAGGCTTTGGTTTTCTCTGTAAATGACTTCAGGCTACTATTAGAAAGAGGTGGTGAGATATTTGTCAATGGAAGTAATTAAAGAGATTAAGAGCATCGAGGGCATTGCGGATGAAAAGATAAAAACAGCTCATCAGCAGGCGAAAGACAGAGTTCTACAAGCTGAAGTAGAGGCAGAAAAGGCGGTTAAGCAGGTTGTGGATAAGGAAATTGCTGCAGGCAACAAGCTAGTAGAAGATGCTGAGAAGGATGCGAATACGCAGCTAGAGGTGAAAAGGCAGTTAAATCAAAAGCAATGTGAAGAAATAAAAGAAAAAGCACATGCGAAGCTTGATGAAGCTGTCAAAATGGTTATGGAGAGGATTGTGAGCATGAATGGCAATAGTTAAAATGAAAAAGGTCAGCTTGATTGCTCTCCAGTCTGAAAAGGAATCGATAGTAAAGAGGCTTCAGAAATTCGGTGGACTCCACATAGTCAACCTAGAGGAGCGAATTGATGAGGAACAATTTAACGATTTGTTATTGGATGGTGAAACTGATAAAGTAAACCAGCTGGAAGCAGAGCTTTCTCAAGTCAAATACTCCGTTGATTTTATAACCAAATATGACAAAGAAAAAAAGAAAATGTTCGAGCAAAAGCCTCTGGTGTCAGAAAAAGAGTATAGTGAAAAGCTGAATGAAAAACAGAAAATGAATGATATATATGAACAATGCAGAGGAATCGATACCAAATTTGCAGAACTAAAAAATACGGAATCAAAGGTAAATAATCTTATCCAGCAGCTTATGCCATGGAAAAGCTTAGACGCAAAGCTGGATACTTTAAAGAACACAAAAAACGTGAATATAGGACTTGGTTTCTT
>JAQSYB010000248.1 GCA_029256365.1 Clostridia bacterium | reverse complement strand
GAGGCAGAATTAATAGGCTTCATGCAGATTCCGCCACTTTTAGAGAGTCCCAATGATATCATGAATGATGAAGAAATCTACATAGGCTATTATGTCGGCGATGATTTGGCAGGCATAGTTGCATATACAATAGAGAAGGAAGTTTTGGATATTTGCAAGGTTGCAGTACATCCTGACTTTTTTAAAAGGGGTATCGCCACACAGCTTATCAGGTATTTAGAAGCAATGGGAATAAAAAAGCTAATCGTATCAACAGGCAAAAAGAATCGTCCTGCAGTAAATCTCTATACTTCTTTGGGATTTATCAAGACGAAAGAATCTGAGGTGGCAAAGGATGTTTTTATTGTAGGCTTTGAAAAGCAGCTTTAGAGAAATGATACCAGGGAGGGAGTTTGTGCTAAGAAATCTATTGGAAAAGCGCTGCGGCGCAAGGAGGTTTTTATATGGATTTTAAATATACGTTAGATAACCTTTCGATTAGAAAAACGACAGAGGCCGACCTAGACTTTGTAATAGCAGCAGAAAATGCAGAAGAAAACGCACCCCATGTTGTGCAATGGTCAAGAGAACAGCATATAGCAGCTTTTCACAATGAAGATATACTGCATGTAATCCTTGAAGCAGATGGCAGAGCAGTTGGATATACCATATTAGCCGGTCGAAGAGAGGCCAACAGAGCAATAGAGCTTAGGCGAATTGTAATTGTGGAAAAAGGCAGGGGCTTCGGAAAGGCAGCAATACGGTTGTTTAAAAAACTAGCCTTTGAAGAACTGAATGCTCATAGACTATGGCTTGATGTAAGAGAATACAATAAGAAGGCAAGAGAATTATACCTAAAAATGGGCTTTGTTGAAGAGGGCTTGATTAGAGATTGCATATTGTTGGATAATGCATTTGTTTCCCACTATATCATGTCAATATTAGAGCATGAATACAGAAAAGATAGCTAGACTAGAAGAAAGAAGCTTATTTCATATAGGGATGTGATATTGTGAGTTTTTCTATAGATCATATCAACAGGTATGTATCAAATGTGGATAAGTTTATAGAATTTTATCAGTCTGTATTAGAATTTCGGCTGATTGGCAGAGGGAAAAAGCAAAGTGGCCATAAGTATGCAATCCTTCAAGGTCAAGGCCACGAGCTCTTTGTATCAGAAAAAGACGGTTTTGAGGCAGTGAATGGAAATCTGCGCCATATAGGCTATTCTGTGGATAATATCGATAAGCTTTTAGAGAAGCTGAAACAAAATGGATATGTGAATATGGAGCAGCAAGTTATTGTAAAAGAATATTCTAGACAAATATATATAAAAGATCCCGATGGAATGGAAATTGATTTGATTCAATGGACTGATAAGCAAGGTTTTTATCAAAATCTGAAAATGTAGGAGGGCGTATATGGAATCTGCTCATATTGTAATACAAGGTGCGGACATTCGTAAGATTGAAGATTACTTGGTCAAGAAAGAATACTTTTACTACAAATTAAATACAAAAGACGTTGTTGTGTTAATGAAAGAAGAATACTATATGCGGATTAAATCAAATCTTTTGTCTGTATATATATTGAGCTTCAAGGACGATACAACTGTGGAGATAGAAATGATTGTAGGCGGTGGTCAGCTGGGTGCAAGTGGTGATTGGGGAGCAGAAAGAAGTGAAAATAGGAAAATTGCTCAGTCGATTATTGAAATCTGCAATCAGAATTCATGGAGCATTTTGGAGGTTTTCCCGGAAGAATTCAAAAAGTCCCTTGAAAAGACGAAAGCAGAGAAATTGATGAATTCTGTTTCAGATTGGTTTAAAAAGCAAATCGATACAGAATAGATCATGGAGATTCTTATTATATAAAAGGTGGGTTCGTTATGAAAATTAAGCTTATAGCATTTATACTATCAGTGGTGATATTAAGCGGATGCAGTGTTTCCCCACAAGCTAGTGAAAAGCAAATAATTGAAGTAACAAGTCCCGATGTAGAGACTGATAATGCCTCCCAGATGATATGGGATAAATATGCCAAGGATGCTGGATCATTTGATAGCTTGATAGGCATACCCCAAGAGCCAGATTTGCTTCCTTTATATTTGGAGGGCTTGAAGCATTCAAGTGCTGTGGTAAGATGGTACAGTGCCAATAAGCTTGTTGAATATGATTATATTGAGGATAAGCATATCATTACTGAAGAATTGGAAAAACTACAAAAAGACGCAGATGAAAAGGTAAAGAGTGCAGCTTATTTTGCGCTTTCTGCTATAACAAAGAGCTTTATAGGGGATCGATTTACCAAATCATCGGATGGAAAGCGGGTAGCTTTTTATAGATATAATGAAATTGCTTATAATGATGGAAATATATTTATTTTCACAGAAAAAACCAATGGCGCATTGTATAGTTATCACGTAGATGGAAGCATTACCAAAATGACTTGGTCCCCGGATGGGAATAAGCTCTGTGTAGAATATGGGGGTCGCAGCTGGCATTTTGTTTCAATGATTGATTTAAGCAGCTATCAAGTAAAGGATGTGGGCTTGTTTTCTCAAATCATGAAAAAACAAGATGAATTTAGCTACAGGCTTATCATGAATCCTCGTGTTGACCCACAAATAACCCTGTTGGAATGGAGTCCGAGAGGTGATAAAATGCTTCTTTTCTATTCATTTACAGATGATGATTATAAGCTTCAAAGTGGAACAGCAATCTATCAAGTTGAAAAAGACAATTTTGTAAATATAAAGCCTTATACTGAAGAGGCTGATGAGGGTGTAGAACCACGAAAGCCAGAAGGTTTTAAATGGGAAGAATAAGGAGAGCAAATGAGTGATTTTACAATATACAAATGTCCTGTCTGTGATAAACAGCTGATAAAAGCAGACCATTCCTATAGCTGCAGTCAAAAGCATTCCTATGACATAGCCAAAGAAGGATACGTCAACTTGCTCCTGGCAAATCAAATGAAGAGCAAAGACCCTGGTGACAGCAAGGAAATGATGACAGCGCGTAATCGATTTTTGAACAAAGGCTTTTTTGATCTGCTTTCCGATAAAATAAACGACGAACTGCAGAAGGTCATGGAGGTTAAAAAAGTTCACGAATTTGTTGTTTTCGATGCCGGATGTGGTGAGGGTTATTATAGTGATGGGATATATAATTGTTTCGAGGCAAAAGGTGCAAAGATTAATGTGTGGGGAATGGACATTTCCAAGGAAGCAGTAAAAATAGCTTCAAAGAGAAACAAGAGCATAGGCTACTGCGTAGGAAGCATATATCATTTGCCAATCATAAGCCACAGTGTGGACTGCATTGTAAATGTTTTTGCTCCATTTAAGGAAGAGGAGTTCTTACGAGTACTGAAGCAGGACGGACTTATTCTAAAAATAACTCCCGGAGCGCAGCATTTAATGGGACTGAAAAAAGCTTTATATGACGATCCTTATTTAAACGATGAAGAATTGCC
>JAQSYB010000247.1 GCA_029256365.1 Clostridia bacterium | reverse complement strand
CAAAAAAGTAAAATAGCCCCGGGGGAAGGGCTATTAAATGATTATCTACCAATTTGGGGTATTTTATCTTTTGTAAAGTCTAATAATAGTATTGTCAAATTGATGAAAAATATTCACAGAACCTTGTTTTAATTGTAAAATAACATTAGTACAGTAAAGTCATAAACAAATGAAAACATGTGAGAAAAGTAAACTAGGGGGTAGGCATTGAAAATGAAGGAAGTTATCATATATACGGATGGAGCATGCAGCGGGAATCCTGGGCCTGGAGGCTACGGTACTGTGTTGATATATAATGGAACTAGGAAAGAGCTATCTGGTGGTTATAAGAATACAACCAACAATAGAATGGAAATAATGGGAGTTATAAAAGGCTTGGAGGCTTTGAAACACCCTTGTAAGGTAAAGGTATACAGTGATTCAAAGTATGTGGTAGATGCCATCGAAAAAGGCTGGCTCAATAGTTGGAGAAGAAACAATTGGATAAAAAGCAATAAAGAAAAGGCACTTAATGTAGATCTCTGGAAAAGGATGCTAGAGCTTATGGAGATTCATGATGTTGGCTTCAATTGGGTAAAGGGGCACCATGAATGTGAAGAAAACAATGTATGCGATCAGTTGGCAGTTCAAGCCTCGAGACAGAGTGAATTGCCTGAAGATGTAAGGGAATAATTTACATAAGGAGTGATAAGATGAAGAACGCAATAATTTATCTTGCTGACGGATTTGAAGAAATTGAAGCACTGACAGTGGTGGATGTACTTAGAAGAGCGGGCATAGGGGTTACAACAGTTTCTATTTCAAAAGAGAAAGAAGTTAGAGGGGCTCATGACATTCGGGTAATTGCTGACAATACCTTTGACGAGATTGACAATAATTTAGCTGAAATGATCATTTTACCTGGGGGAATGCCTGGTACAGCAAATCTGGAAAAGCATGAAGGGCTAAAGGCCTTAATAAAGGACTTCTATCATAGTCAGAAGCTTATAGCTGCTATTTGTGCGGCTCCCAGCATACTAGGAAAGCTGGAATTATTGGAGAGCAGCAAGGCGACATGTTATCCAGGCTTTGAAAAGGATTTAAAGGGTGCGATATTATCTGAGGACCTTGTAGTACGACACAAAAATATGATCACTTCAAAAGGTCCTGGAACAGCAATGCTGTTTGCCCTTGAATTAGTAGAAATATTGATGGGTAAAGAAAAGGCAGAACAGCTCAAGGACCAAATGATTATACAGTAAATAAAGGGCACACCTATGGGTGTGCCCCTACTTTTTTATGCACTTGCTTCTTGGAAGCATTCTTTGTACTGTAGCAAATATAAATCGTAGTACATTCCTTTTTTGTCCAGCAGCTCTTGATGATTGCCTAATTCTCTTATCTTGCCTTTGTGCAGCACGATAATTTTATCTGCATGCTGTATCGTTGAAAGCCTATGAGCGATTACTATGGTAGTTCTGTTTTTGATAACCTTCTTTATAGCATCCTGTATCAGTATCTCCGTCTCGGTATCAATATTGGAAGTTGCTTCATCCAGCACCAATATGGAAGGATCAAAGGCTAAAGCTCTAGCAAAGGCTAGCAGCTGTCTTTGACCAGAGGACAATGTAGCGCCTCTTTCTTTTACTTCCTCGTGATAGCCCTTTGGGAGGTTCTCTATAAACTTGTTTGCATTTACATACTGCGCTACTTCCTTAATTTTTTCTTCACTTATCTCTAAAGAATTCAGCCTGATATTGCTCATAATATCACCGGTAAATAAGAAAACATCCTGCAGCACGGTGCCTATTTGTTTTCTAAGCTCATATTTATCAATTTCCTTTATATTTTTACCATCAATAAGGATCTCACCCTTTTGAATATCATATAATCTGCTTATTAAGCTGATAATAGATGTTTTACCTGCTCCAGTAGCGCCTACGAAGGCCGCTGTCTCACCGGGATTGATTTTGAAGCTTACATCCCTAAGCACCCAATTTTCTTCGCTATAAGCAAACCATACGTTTTTAAACTCTATTTCACCTTTTGCCCTATTGCTATGGATGGGCAGCTTCGAATTTTCCATACCCTCTTCTTCATCTAGAAGAATAAATATTCTTTCAGAGGATGACATAGCAGATTGAAGAATATTAAATTTTTCAGTTAAATCCATGATGGGCTTAAAGAAGCTATCAATATAGTTTACAAAGGCGAAGAGGATACCAAAGGACAATGCGTTACTCAATACCCTTGCACCGCCGTACCATATGAGCAGCGCCAATGCCAGTGAGTAGATTAGGTCCATAGAAGGTCTAAATACTGCAAATACCAATAGCTCCTTCATGCTTGCAGTTCTATGCTCCTGATTGATGGCCTCAAATTCATTGTACTTGAAGTCTTCTTTCTTAAATATTTGTATAATTCGCATGCCAGATATATTTTCACTTAAGGTGGCATTGATTTTGGCCAGCTTAACTCTAACCAATCTATATGCCTCACGGGCTTTTCGTTTGAATATAGCTGCAGCCAAAACAATTAATGGAATTACAGTGAAGCTTACAAGGGCAAGCCTCAAGTTCATATTAAGCATTACGACTATAATACCTACTAATAAAAAAACATCCTTAAATAAGTTTACCAGTACCCCGGTATACATTTCATTTAAATTTTCCATGTCATTGGTGATTCTTGTAACCAACCTTCCCACAGGGTTTTTATCAAAGAAGGACAGTGATAGCTTTTGAAGGTGGGAGAAAAGTTCTTTTCTCATGTTATATATTATTTTCTGACCCGTATAGTAAAGAATATATACCTGAATAAAGTTCAAAATAAAGCCTAAGGTTATTGTTGCCAGGAACCATAGGGACACCTTTGTTATACCGGCAAGGTCCTGTTGGCGAAAGTCCAAATATTGTTCCTTGGTAAGTGGTTTGAGCGGAATATTTGAGTGATTTTCTTGGATGTAGTACTTGCCCTCTTTCTCCACTATCAGCATTTCACTTGTCTCGATATTCAAAGAGCCATTATAAATATAATAGCTGTCTTGATGCTTTATTAGTTGGTATATGTTCTCCTCACCTATGCTAACTTCACTTTTGGCTTGCTCTTCTATTTCGTTTTGTCTTACATAATATTTGCCGTCTAGCTCCACACTTTTGAAAGGAGGTTTTTCGTTATAGCCAATTAGGGGAATATTTATGCCCTTGATGTAGTCATCTATGGCTATTTGTATCAGCTTGGGTCTTAATAGCTCCGCAGCGGTGATAAGCATTAAGAGCATAACACATAAAGCGATAACTGCAGCATAAGGCCTCGCATATTTTAATAGTCTTTTCATCAGTCGAAGATCAAAGGCTTTGCCTAAGGAATCTTCATCTTTCATATGGTTCATGGTTTCACCTCACTTTCAGATGTTATGCTTGGTTTTCCAGCTTTTCTTCTATCGTCAGCTTCCTTCAAGGTTGAAATTCTATGGGCAATGATAATCGAGGTTCTATTTTTCATAACCTGCTTTAGGCCTTGCAGTATTTTTTCCTCCGTTTTGGTATCAACTGCGGACAGGGAATCATCTAATATTAGTATTTTGGGATCTTTAGCGATGGCACGGGCTATAGACACACGCTGTTTTTGCCCCCCAGACAATGTTACGCCTCTCTCTCCTAATATGGTGTCAAACTGAAGGGGGAAATCCATAATATTATCATAGACATGAGCAAATCTCGCAGCTTGTTCTACCTTTTCCATATCCATGTCTACTTTGGAAAAGGCAATGTTGTCTTTTATTGTTGTAGAGAAAAGAAAGTTGTCTTGAGGAACATAGCCGATACTTTCTCTTAAGATCTTCAGGGGTATTGTGTTGATATCATGATCTCCAATCGCAAGCTGGCCAAACTCTGTATTATAAATCCGCAGAATAAGATTCACCAGAGTTGTTTTACCACTGCCAGTTCTTCCAAGGATAGCAAGGGTTTTGCCTTCCTCTATTTTTAGATTGATGTTGGACAAAGCGGGATGTACGGCACCCTTGTAAGTAAAACTTAGGTTTTTAAACTCTATACAGGGCTTTAATCCTTCCGGCGTGATATCTTGGACACCATCTCCATCAAGAATTTCAGGAGGTGTTTCAAAAATTTCATTTAGCCTTTTCATAGATGCAGTACCTCGTTGAAGGACATTTACAACTTGACCGATGCACATCATAGGCCAGGTCAGTAGTCCAAGATAAGCAATAAATGAGGTAAACTGTCCCAAGGAGATTTGATCTCTTATAACCAAAATACCTCCATAGCCCAAAGCAACGATAAAGCTGAGAGAGGCAATAAAGGCTACCAATGGAAACATAAAGCCAAAAACCTTTACTAGGCGCATATTCTTTTCAATATAATTTTTGTTTGAGGTAAGGAACTTATCTATTTCGTGCTCTTCCTGCACAAAGGACTTTATTACTCTAATTCCTGAAATATTCTCTTGGACCTTGTCTGTCAGATCAGAAAAAGCAGCCTGCACATCCTTGTGGCGCTTTTGAATTATTTTTCCGAAGACACCCATCAATATTGCTATGAAAGGGAGGGGCAATAGTGCCAATAGGGTAAGACGGATATCGGTTGTAAAAAGCATGATGCTGATTGTGGTAAGGGGGATAAAAATGGCATCGGTCATCATGACTACCCCAGGTCCAAAGGCCATCCTTAAGGCACTTATATCATTGGTTGCATGGGCCATTAGATCTCCAGTTTTCTTGTTGTTGAAGAAGTTAGGAGAGAGCGTTTCAAGATGGAGGAAAAACTTATTGCGCAGCCAAAATTCCAAGTCTCTAGCTGCTCCCATTACACACATTCTCCAAACATATCGCAGAACTGCTATTAAGCAAGCTATCAATATGATTAAACCTGCATAAAGGGTGATACCCTTTTGGGTAACGGTACCCTCAGTTAATCCATCTGTAATGACACCAATAATCCTAGGTGGTACAAGCTGCATACCATCTACAATTAATAACACGATAACACCGATGATATACTGCCATTTGTGCTGTTTAAGAAAATCAGATAGCAGGTAAAAGGTCTTCATCTTAACCCTCCTAGGTAATTTTATAAAATCAAAATTAGATTGTCATATCGTTTTATATAAAACAAAAAAAGCGTACATATAAATTTTAGTACTTTAAAAATGTAAAAACAAGGGA
>JAQSYB010000008.1 GCA_029256365.1 Clostridia bacterium | reverse complement strand
AGCTGCTAAGATTAAATTAGCCAAAATGTTTGGAATAGAAGGTTTGTCATTTTGGCGTCTGGGAACAATACCAGATTTCTCAGCTCAAGAGGATGATAGTTATGGCTTAAATGTATGGCAATCTATAAATGAGAAATAACATGAAAAACCGCTTGCTTTTCAGTGAAATAGTCAATAGTTCGTAGACATAAAAAGCCGGATTAAGCCACCAGTATTTCTCTAAAGAGAACTGGTGGCTTTCCATTTAGCTTTCTAACAGGCCTGATGTTGTTAAAATAGTAAATTGCAGAAGCAACAACATCGCCAAGATTATCACGTTCCCAGTATCGGAACTGGAATCTTAACACATCTTTGAATCTGCCAAAGAAGCTCTCCATCACAGCATTATCACGAGGTACTCCAGCTCTTGACATGCTCTGAATGGCATTGTATTCTTGAAGCAAGGCTTGATAGCCTGCTGATGAGTATTGACTACCCTGATCGCTGTGCAAAAGGATTGGGTAGTCGGTACTCTTTGCTTTATCTAGAAGTCTTTTGGCTGCCTTCATAACCAATATGTTGTCAAATGTATCGCTCAATTCCCATTCAACAATCTCATTGTTAAATAAATCAAGAAAACATGCAAGGAAAAACCACTTGCCACGGTGCTTGATATAAGTAATATCTGTAACAATCTTTTGTAAAGGTGCCGCAGCATGGAACTCGCGGTTCAAAATGTTTGGATGCTGTTTATGCTCTGATCCGGGGTTGGATGGATATTTTTTTCTACGTACATAACCTCTGATATTTAATCTTTTCATTGAACGCCAGACAGATATGTCACATACTTTCCACCCGGTTTCAAGCAGAAGAGTATCACGAATCTGTCTGTATCCCATTAAGGGATAGTGAGAGTGAATATCTGAAACATAGTCATCAAGCATAATACGAAAATCTTCATATCTGTTTCTCGTATTCTTTCGTTTTAACCACTTGTAATATCCTGAACGAGATACGTTATAGGCCTTACACAAATATGCTATGGAGAACTCAGAAGCCTTATCTGATATTACCTCATATATCTTTTGTATTACTTTCTTTTTGCATCTCCCCTTTCCACTTCTATGGATTTTTTTAGTCTTGTAATCTCCCCATCTTTTTCTAACAATTCGTGCCTAAGTAGGGCAATTTGATATTCGAGCTGCTCCTCCCTGGAGAGTGTTTTCCTCCTGCTATATCTTAAAAATGGGTTTCCGGGTTTCTTCTTATTCTCTAACGCTTCTATTCCACCTTCTAAATATTGACGTTTCCACTTGCGTATATTTCCATCGCTTATGCCTGTTTCCTCATATAGTTTTATCGGTGACTCGCCAGCCAAATACCTCTTTACAATTGCCAATTTCTCTTCTTTGCTATGAAATTTGTATCCTCTCATGTCTTTATCCCTCCTGTATATAAAAAAAGATAGCAGACACGGTCTTTTGTGTCTACTATCTTTATATCACTTCACAGTGTATGTGATAAGTTTTTTTATTAAAGGTGACGTTCTGTGTGGATTTGCTCGTATATTTTCTTTAAGCTGTCTTTGATATTTTTGGCACGAACCTCTCCAATGCCTTCAACATCATCCAATTGCTCAATGGATGCGCTAAGAATATTTTGAAACCTTTCAAACTTTGATGCTAGGTTTTCAATGATATTCAAAGGCAATCTTGGGACCTTACTAAGCATTCTATATCCTCTTGGAAAAAGTGGAATATCCATCGTTCCTATACTGCTTCCCAATCCTATAATCTTTACAATGGAAGGCAGCTCCAAAAGCTCATCTGATGAGAGGTTTCGCAGCAGCTTTATAATATCCTTGCAGCTTCGCCCCTCTTCCTGAGGCATATAATCTCTAATAAGAAGTGTTTCTTCCTCTTTCACACCTGCTATTAATTCTTCAAGCTGCATACTGACTAGTCTACCCTCGTTGCCTAATTCAAATATATATCTATCCACTTCATTGGCTATTCGAATAACAAACTCGCATTTTTGTGCAGCCGTCGCCACATCGTGAACTGTTGCAACATCTTCAAATTCTGCGGCTCCTAAATTTGTAAATGCTTTGTCTAGAACTGATTTATATTTTGTAAGAGTCTGCAAAGCTTGATTTGCTTTTGACAGTATAATATTGGTATCCTTTAGAATGTACTTCATGTAGCCCTTGTACATGGTTATAATGTTTCTTCTCTGTGAAATAGAAACCACCAGTTCTCCTGTCTGCCTAGCGACTCTTTCTGCCGTCCTATGTCTAATCCCAGTCTCTGAGGATGGTATAGAGGCATCAGGTATGAGCTGCGTATTTGCAAGTAATATTTTTTTACAATCTCTACTTAAAATAATTGCGCCGTCCATCTTAGCAAGTTCATACAGATGGGCAGTAGAAAAGTCACTATTGATGTTGAATCCCCCATCTACAATGGACATGACCTCTTCACTATCTCCAATGATGATTAATCCGCCGGTTTTTGCTTTCAATACATTCTCCAAGCCTTCCCGTAGCGACGTTCCTGGAGCTAGCATTTTTAATGACCCTATGAGTATATCTTCTTTTAATCCGTCGCCCTTCATCTATTTCCCTCCCAAAGCTATATCTAGCATTTCATTTACATTCTGAACACCATATATTTTCATATTAAACTTATCCTTCAGGCTTGCTACATTATTCTGTGGAATGATGCAGGTCTTAAAGCCCATCTTCATGGCTTCATTGATTCTCTTTTCCATAAAGTTAACGGCCCTTACTTCCCCTGCCAGGCCCACTTCACCAATAATGATGGTGCCTTCGTCAATTTCCTTGTTGCGAAAGCTAGAAGCGATGGCTGCCAGGATACCCAAATCTGCCGCTGGCTCTGAAAGCTTAATTCCCCCTACAACATTGATATATGCATCAGAATTGCCCAGCTGCATTCCAACTCTCTTTTCTAGAACTGCTATCAATAGTATTGCTCTATTATAATCAACACCTGCTGAGTTTCTCCTAGGCATTCCAAAGTTTGTATAGCTGGTCAGCGCCTGTACTTCAACCAGCATTGCTCTGGTACCTTCAATCGCTGCAGTAATACAGCTTCCGGGCACACCCCGCATTCTACCAGATAGCAGCATTTGTGAAGGATTTGATATTTCTTTTAACCCTACATCAGACATTTCAAAAATACCAATTTCATTGGTTGAGCCAAATCTATTTTTCACTCCTCGAAGTATCCTGTATGACAGATGACTGTCACCTTCGAAGTATAAAACTGTATCTACCATATGCTCCAGTACTCTAGGTCCTGCAATGGAGCCTTCCTTTGTCACATGTCCAACAATGAATACTGTAGTATTGGTTGTCTTTGCCATTCTCATCAATGTATGTGTTGCCTCTCTCACCTGACTTACACTGCCTGGTGCAGAGGTCAAGCTCGGATCGTACATCGTTTGAATTGAATCTATGATAACAATATTTGGTTTTGTCTCAGATATTAAAAAACCAATGTTCTCCATGTTATTTTCGGATAAAATATATAAATTAGGGGTTTTTACTCCCATTCTTTCCGCTCTAATCTTAATTTGAGATGCTGACTCCTCACCTGATGCGTATAGCATTTTCATACCTACATTGCCTAAGCTCTCCGCTACTTGAAGAAGAAGTGTAGATTTTCCTATGCCTGGGTCTCCACCAACCAATACCATGGAACCACTGACCAAACCGCCTCCCAAAACACGGTTTAATTCGTCCATACCTGTACTGAGGCGATTCTCATTGGTAACAACTATTTCACTTAACCCCATAGGCTTTTGTGCAGTACCTTCTTCAGTCACTCTCGCCCCTATGGATTTTTGCTCTAATTCTTCAATAAAGGTATTCCATTGATTGCATTCGGGACATTTACCCAACCACTTAGGTGATTCAGAACCACATTCACTGCATACAAACTTCGTTTTTGTTTTAGCCAAAAATATCCCTCCTGCCTTTTGGATTCGCTCTATCTATATTCTTTGTCAAACAAATATATTTAATCATTATTTATCCAGTTTGTACAATATTTTTCAGTTCTATTATACTACATAATCTGACAGGAGCACCAATATATTTTACTACATAAAAATGAAGGCTCTTGACATTTTATCAAGAGCCTTCATTTATGTTTTTAAATGGTATTAAAACTCAATTTTTCATCATCTACACCAATAAGAACCTTACTGCCGGATTGTATATTGCCTTTTAGTATTTCTTCTGAAAGCTGATCCTCTACCAATTTGGTTATTGCTCTTCTTAAAGGCCTTGCCCCATACTGTGTATCGAAGCCTTTTTTCATAAGCAGCGCTTTTGCATCCTCGGAAACTTCAATCTCTATATTCATTCCCTTAATACGCTTTATCAAGGACTTTAGCATAATATCTACGATTTCCTTCAGATGCTCTTCTTCTAATTGATGGAAGACAATAATATCATCAATTCTATTTAAGAATTCCGGACGGAAGCTTCTGCGAAGTTCTTCCATGACATTGTCCTTCATCTTTTCATATGCAGTTTCCTTCTCGTTGGTGCTGGCAGTAAAGCCAAGAACCTTCTGTTTCTTTATTGTATGGGCTCCTACATTGGATGTCATTACTACAACTGTATTTTTAAAATCAACTGTTCTACCTTTTCCATCTGTCAGCCTGCCGTCTTCAAGTATTTGGAGCAGTATATTAAATACATCAGGATGGGCTTTTTCGATTTCATCCAACAATACTACTGAATAGGGTTTTCTTTTGACCTTCTCTGTCAACTGTCCGCCTTCGTCATAGCCTACATATCCTGGAGGTGAGCCTATCAATCTAGATACTGTGTGTTTTTCCATATACTCTGACATATCCACTCTTATCATGGCACTTTCGTCTCCAAACAATGCCTCAGCCAGAGCTTTTGTCAATTCTGTCTTTCCTACCCCTGTTGGACCCAGAAAAACAAAGGATCCTACTGGTCTATTTGGGTCTTTTAATCCTACTCTTGCCCTTTTAATTGCTTTTGCTACAGCCGCAACTGCTTCTTCCTGACCGATTACTCTATCATGCAATATCTTCTCCAAATTCAATAGTCTTTGGGATTCTGCTTCTGCCATTTTTGTTACAGGTATTCCAGTCCAACTGGACACAATGGCTGCTATATCTTCCTCTCCAACCACGGAATCTGCTGAACGGGTCTTATCGGACCAGCTTTTCTTTTGACTTTCCAATTGCTTTTTAATTTCTGCTTCTCTGTCTCTGAGCTTCGCTGCCTTTTCATAATCCTGCAGATTAATTGCCTCTGATTTTTCCTTCTCCAGCCCTGTAATTTCATCCTCCAGCTTCTTTAAATCAGGTGGCGCAGTAAAGGTCTTTATCCTTACTCTAGATGCTGCTTCATCGATTAAGTCGATGGCTTTGTCTGGTAAATACCGATCAGTAATGTACCTATCGGACAGCTCCACGGCCGCTTGAATGGCTTGGTCTGTAATTTTCACTTTGTGGTGGGCTTCATATTTGTCTCTTAAGCCCTTTAATATTTGCAAAGCCTCCTCAATACTTGGTTCTCCAACTACAATAGGCTGAAATCTTCTTTCAAGAGCGGTGTCCTTCTCAATATGCTTTTTATACTCATCCAAGGTTGTTGCACCAATGGCTTGCACCTCACCTCTTGCCAAAGCAGGCTTCAATATATTAGAAGCATCTATTGCTCCTTCAGCAGCTCCTGCTCCAATGATTGTATGCATTTCATCAATGAAAAGTATGACATCCTTGGCTTCTCTTATTTCATTCATAACATTTTTAAGACGTTCTTCAAATTCGCCTCTATATTTCGCTCCAGCTACCATTGAGGATAAGTCAAGAGTAACAACTCTTTTGCTCTTTAGACTCTCTGGTACATCACCTTCATAGATCTTTTGTGCCAAGCCTTCTGCAACAGCAGTTTTCCCAACACCAGGATCACCAATCAGAACAGGATTGTTCTTGGTTCTCCTGCTTAATATTTGTATGACTCTTTCGATCTCACTGCCTCTGCCAATGATAGGATCCAGTTTGCCATCCCTAGCCATATCATTTAGATCTCTGCCATATTTATTTAGAGTCGGTGTATTCGGGTTTTGAACCTTTTCTTGTTTTTTAACATTAGGCTCCTCATTTGAAAGCTTAGATATGTCCTGAATTAAGCCTTCAAAGCTTAATCCCATACCCTTTAGCATCTGCGCCGCCAATCCGTCTCCTTCTTTTATTAAGGCCAGAAGAAGATGCTCTGTTCCAATAAAATTATGACCTAACGCCCTGGCTTCATTAAGGCTGTATTCTATTACTGTCTTTGTTCTTGGGGTGTAGCCCAAGACTTGCGTCACCTTTTCCTGTCCCTTGCCAGCTATTTGCTCTGCATGAATTCTAACAGTATCTAAAGTGATACCTTTATTTTTCAATACGATTGCGGCAATGCCTTCACCTTCTCTTAATAACCCCAATAGTATATGTTCTGTTCCTATATAGCTGTGATTTAAGCTCACTGCCTCTTCTTGCGCATAAACCATAACTTTTTGAGCTCTCTCTGTAAATCTATCAAAAATACCCATACAATCCTCCTTGTGCCTACTGCTGTAACAGCAATTTCCTAATTTCTTCTGCTCTTATAATGTCCCGATCCGGTGTGTTTAATTCTGTTCCAATACGTTTCTGCAGACTGGCGTTATTGGTATCTACCATTATTTCATTTAATATCGAAATCGGTATGTTTTCAAGAACCCCAAGATCCACTCCCAATCTTATTTCAGAAAGCAGCTTCATGGATTCCTGACCACTAATGCTGCGGGCATTGGTCATAATCCCCCAAGCTCTCCATACTCTATCCTCAAGAAGCATTTTATTGCTCTTCAATAGTATGCTCCTAGCTTCCTTTTCCTTATCTATTATTTGCTCTGTTATACCAGTAAGATTGTCTATGGTCTCTTCCTCTGACCTTCCTAGGGTAATTTGATTGGATATCTGAAATATATTGCCTATAAATTCAGTTCCCTCCCCATATATTCCTCGAATGGTCAAACCAACCTGAGTAACTGCATTTAAAATTTTATTAATATTTGAACTGATGTTTAGTCCTGGTAGATGTACCATGATAGAAGCTCTGAGCCCTGTTCCCACATTTGTTGGACAGCTAGTTAAATAACCCAGTCTTTCATCAAAAGCATAATCTACCTTGCTTTCTATTTTATCATCTATAGCACTAGCTTCTGTCCAGGCCTCCTTCAGCTGAAGACCAGGTAAAACAGTTTGAATTCTGATATGGTCTTCTTCATTGAGCATGATACTGACTTTCTCATCCTGACTTATTAGTGCTGCTCCTATTGACCCATGATTTGCAAGATTAGGGCTTATTAAATGCCTTTCAACCAGCACATATCTGTCTACAAAACCGGTATCCTGCATATCATAAAATTTATAATCTTTAAATATATTATTTTTTGTATCCTCATCATATATTTTCTCAATGACATCTGCACCACTTGTCTTATTCAGCATGAGAGGAAAAGGTGTATTTGCTAAATTGCGTGCCAACCGCACTCTGCTGCTCAATATAATATGATTGCTTGGTCCACCGCCCATAATCCAGTTGCTCATTACACATCCTCCTGTTCCATGGCGCTAAGCTCTTTAATTCGATCTCTATACTCCGCTGCTTTTTCATATTCTTCGTTGTTTATTGCAGTTTTCAGATCCTGTTTTAGCTTATCAATTTCTCTCACCAATTTAATCTTACCAGCAGCTTTATTTGGAAGCTTTCCAGTATGAGTGATATTGCCATGAAGCTTCTTAAATAGCGGATTTAGTCTGTCGCCAAAAATTTTATAGCAATTGCTGCAGCCAAATTTGCCTGAGGTCTTAAATTTGTTGTAGGAAAGGCCACATACACTACACTTCGGCTCCTTTACAATATCTACCTTAAAGGGTCCTACACTCCCCGAATTTAACAATCCTGCTACTAAGTCCTGTACAGAAAAATTAGTATTTAATGTAATAGAATTTTTCTGTACAGCACATTGTTCACATAAATGTACATCCGTCTTTTTGCCACCTTCAATTTTTGTAATATGAACTGTTGCTGGTTTTTTACCGCATTCTTCACATTGCATAATAACCCTCCTAAACCTTGCTTTCCTGTATCTTTTATTTAATAGCCATCAACCAATGCAGCTATTACAGCGGCTTTTAGAATTTCTGCTCTCAGCTTATCTCTCAATGGTCTATTCAAGCTGCTTAACGTATTATCATCTACTGTATTCTTAATGATGTCTCTAATTCTAAGATCAATCAAATTCTTCCTGTGTAGTATCTCAAGTAATTCAAAGGCACCCTCCTTGTTTACACTTTCACCGATTCTTTCGGATAACATCTTAAGTAAGTAGTCATTTTCATCCAAATTTATCTTCATAATTTTTATAAAGCCGCCACCGCCTCTCCGAGACTCTATCACATAGCCCCTATCAGAGGTAAAGCGCGTTGTTAGCACATAGTTTATTTGAGAAGGTGCACAATTAAAATAATTGGCCATTTCATTGCGGCCTATTTCAAGGGTACCCTTACGCTCCTCAATTCGTTCATTTAGAAAGCTTTCAATTAAATCACTTATTCTTGACATATTATCACACATCCTGACTTTGACTTTCTTTGACTTTTAATTATATTATATAAAACCTATAAAAAATTTCAAGTATAAATATTATTATTCTTCAAAAATTATGAAATATTTTATATGATAAAATATTTAAAGCTTCTTTGATGATTGAGAGTCATTCTAGCATGAAGGCGATAAAAAGGCCTTTCATTCGAAAGGCCTTTTGAAAGTTACTGTTGGTTACCAAGCTGTTGAAGATATTCACCTTTTGCGTGTAAATCCTCTGAGCTTACCCAATGGTGAAAGGTTGATACAAATTCGCCATATAAGCTGGAGTCATTTAAATTATCTTCATTCAATCTATCTTCCATTGTATTACGCTGATTTGTGCTATGCTTCATCGTACTGTCTTCATTCAGCCTGTTATGCATTTCATTTCCTTCATTTGTTTTTTGATACATATTTATTCCCCCAATTAATGTTTTTTTCTTGCTATGATATAGTATTCATGGCCATTGCTGGCGCCTTTGGTTGTGCATTCAAAATCATGCTTTTCCAATACAGAGAAAATGTTAGCTGCTTTATCTGCTTCATGCGCTTCCATCGAAACGATAAGCTGTTCATCATCTGTAATTTCTTTTGCTGCAGCTACAACTCTTCGTACATCGTTGATTGTTACATAGTTGCCTAGCGATATTGTTCTCTCAACCATTTATTTTCCTCCTATATTGGGGATTTAAAAGATAATCAATTTAGGTAAGTTCAACTCATCAGTTGTAAAATTCCATTTGTTCTTGATTATCTTTAGTTAGTTTATGAAGCTTCAATATAAATATGCCTGTAAAAATAAAAGGCTTCCATATAGATATTTACATTTTAGGAAGCCTTTTATGATATTGCTTTTAAAACAAGTGAGCAAATGCAGCTCAGATGTTCTGGTGCAAATAAAAAATACGACAAAATTATGTTTTGTCGTATTTTTAAAATTTAATTATTTTAATAAATGTTATAGTTCCTTTTCCCTATTTGCATTGGCAGTTTCAATGATTTTTTGAGCTATTTGAGCAGGAACCTCTTCATACTTGGAGAAATTCATGCTGAAGCTTCCTCTTGCCTGTGTCATGGATCTTAAATCCGTTGCATATTTAAACATTTCCGACAAAGGTGCTTCTGCAGTAACCTTTTGAAGCTTACCAGACTGCTCCATACCAAGTATTCTTCCTCTTTTCTTATTCAGGTCTCCGATTATATCTCCCATATATTCGTCTGGAACCATTACCTCAATATGATAAATTGGTTCTAGCAATACTGGGCCCGCACTTGCCATACCTTTCTTATATGCCAATGCTGCTGCAACCTTGAATGGCATTTCCGCTGAATCAACAGGGTGGAAAGAACCATCATATAAGCTGCATCTTAGATTTACAACAGGATATCCGGCTAAAACACCTTCAACCATACACTCACGCAAGCCCTTTTCTACAGCTGGTATATATTGTCTAGGCACTGCGCCTCCTACAACCTTGTCAACAAACTCAAATTCTGTATCTGCTCCTACAATTGGCTCAAATTCTACCCATACGTGTCCATATTGACCATGTCCACCAGATTGTTTTTTGTGCTTGCCTTCTGCTTTAGCAGACTTCTTGATGGTCTCTCTATATGGAATCTTTGGATCCTTTAATATAACCTCAATACCAAACTTATTTGCCAGCTTTCTTGTAACAATTTCAAGATGCTGTTCTCCAATACCAGAAATAAGTGTTTGGTGTGTTTCAAGATTCTTCTCAACCTTTAGGGTTGGGTCTTCCTCAACCAATCTAAATAAGCCGTTTCCTATCTTGTCTTCATCACCCTTCGATTTTGGCTCTATAGACATTGCAATTGAAGGTGCTGGGAAGCTGATACTATCATATTTCACATGGTGGTTTACATCACAAAGTGTATCACCTGTTGTTGTAAACTGAAGCTTTGCAACAGCTCCAATATCACCTGCAACTAGTTTATCTACATGTAACTGCTTTTTGCCTCTTAGGAGGAATAGATTGCTGAGCTTTTCTTTCTTTTCCTTATTCACATTATAGACTTCCATATCGCTGGTCATTGTACCTGATAATACTTTGAACATAGATATCTTGCCCACAAATGGGTCTGCAATTGTTTTGTATACTTGTGCACTAAAAGGTTCTGCAGCATCTATTTTAGCAGTGAATTTTTCATTGGTCTTTACATTTGTTCCAGCCATAGTTTGTCGGTCAGAAGGTGATGGCATAAACTTTCTTAAGGTATGCATCAGGGTCTCAACACCCATATTTTTCGAAGCTGCTCCGCACAATACAGGCACTACATCTCCGGCTATTACGCCAAGTCTAAAGCCTTTTACTATTTCATCTGCAGTAAGCTCTTCCCCGCCAAAGTACTTCTCCATCAATGCTTCGTCCGTTTGTGCAACTGCTTCTGTTATCATACCTCTGTATTCTTCAATTTGATCTTCAAAGCCTGCTGGTATGTCTGTAATCACACACTTATTATTTTCTGCCATTACGGCTCTCATTTCGATTAAATCTATAACCCCTTTAAAGTTCGTTTCTGAACCTATGGGAACCATCAGTGGTACTATTTTATTTCCAAAAACTTCTCTCAGTTGATTTAAAACCTTTAAGAAGTTTGAATTTTCTCTGTCCATTTTGTTAACAAAGAAGAGAGCGGGCATTTTTGCATCATTTACTAAATCCCAAGCCTTCTCCACTCCAACCTCAACACCAGATACGCTATCAACTGTTATAACCGCGCTATCACTAACCTTCAAAGCAGCCACTACTTCGCCTATAAAGTCAAAATATCCAGGTGTATCAATTACATTCAATCTAACATCGTGTATTTCACAGGGAGCTGTGGCAGCACTAATTGAAATCTTTCTCTTAATTTCCTCAGGGTCAAAATCTGTTGTTGCTGTACCATCGTCTACTTTACCGAATCGATCCAACACTCCTGTATTGAAAAGCATAGCCTCTGCTATGGTTGTTTTACCGGAACCGCCATGGCCTATTAGTACGACGTTTCTTAGGTTTTCGGTTTTGTAATCTTTCATAGAATATTCCCCCTTGTATTTTTATGTTTATTCTTTCCAAAATTAGTAGATTTCAAACACACTTTTATAGACCGCTGTATATTAATTTTAACTTTCTGAGATTTAAAAGTAAAGATAAAAATTCACAATTGTTTCATTTTTGCAAAGATTCAAATAATTCGACATTTCTCGCCCAAACTCACCATTTATATCGTTCTATGAGTGCAAAAAACGACTATGGGGCTTTCCCAATTGTCTAGATATCATCGACTTTCGGTACAATATGTCGATAAGGTACTGGTGATTCCAGCACGATGGTTGTATTGATATCTCCATAGGGCATTAGTCGATCTATAAGAGCTTTCATACTGCTCATGTCTTTTACCGCAGCTTTTATAAAATAGGAGGTGTTTCCTGTTACACGATGACACTCTAACACAGCCTCATCACGTATTATCATTTGCTCAAAATCACTGTTGGTTGCCTTTAGAGAACTCAATTGAATAAACAAAATGGTCCCTCTATTAATTGCCCCAAGTGAAACTCTTGCAGTAAATTCCTCGATGATGCCTTTCTCCTGTAAACGCAGGATGCGTTCAGTAATACTAGGTCTGCTCAGTGCAATCTTTTTTGAAATCTCACTAATGGTAATCCGTGCATTTTCTTGTAAAATTTTAAGTAAATCAATATCTAATTTATCCATCGGGCCTTCTCCTTCAAAATGCAGTATTTTTTATATATTTTTATTCAAAATTAATGTTTTATATGTGCTTTTCCTTCATTATTTTATATTAATAAATTTTTATATATTATATCATTAAATTAGGGATATTAGAATTAATGATCGAAAATAAAATTAGGAGGTATTTTATGTTTTCTAAGGAGATAATTAAAAATCTTGCTAAATCATCATGGATTAGATTAATGTTTGAAGAAGGGGCAAGACTTTCTGCCATACATGGAGCAGATAAGGTCTACGATTATAGTATTGGAAATCCATATGCAGAACCTCCCGCAGAGGTTATCGAATCACTGAAGCAGCACGTGTTAAGTGACGAAAAAGGAACCCATAGATATATGAACAATGCAGGGTATCCAGATGTCCGTGAAAAGATTGCGAAATCTTTGGAGAAGGACAGTTCCGTACAGCTTTCAGGGGATAATATTGTTATGACCGTTGGAGCAGCTGGAGCCTTAAATGTTGTATTAAAATCTATACTAAACCCATTAGAAGAGGTTATTGTTTTTGCTCCATATTTTGTTGAATACAATGCATATGTCGGCAATAGCGGTGGCCAAACAGTTGTAGTAGAACCTAATCCAGCAACCTTTGAGCCTAACTTAGAAGTGTTTGAAAAGAGCATTACTGCAAAAACAAAGGCTATCATTATAAACAATCCAAATAATCCAACAGGTGTTGTGTACAGCGAAGCAACACTGAAACACATTGAAGAAATCATAACAAAAAAGCAAAAGGAATATGGTATCACGATATTTGTTATTTCAGATCAACCATATGCTAAAATCGTATATGATAACATTAAGGTTCCAAATATGCTATCCATTTTCAAAAATGCGATTGTTGTGGATTCCTTTAGCAAATCCCTGGGTCTTGCAGGAGAAAGAATCGGCTACATAGCAGCAAGCAGCAGAATTGAAAGCATCGATCTTCTGATGAAAGCATTTAGTTTCTGCAATAGAACACTTGGATTTGTAAATGCGCCGGGATTATTTCAAAAGGTTGTCGGAGATGCAATCGATGCTAAGGTTGACACCACTGGCTATGAAAAAAGAAGAAACTTTTTATATGAAAACCTAACTAGATTGGGCTTCCAATGTGTAAAGCCGCAGGGTGCCTTCTATCTTTTCCCCAAAGCATTAATTGCGGACGATGTAGAGTTTGTAAAACGTGCGATGAAGTATAACTTACTACTGGTGCCCGGAAGTGGTTTTGGATGCCCTGGATATTTCAGGATGTCCTACTGTGTTAAATTTGATATGATCGAAAACTCTATTCCTGCCTTCGAAAAATTGGTAGCAGAGTTTAAGTAAACAATACCTCATAGTAAATTCAAAGTAGCCATGCACAAAACCCATGGCTACTTTTTTTATTGATAATTTTACCTTTTTTGCGCACAATATATCATCATCAGCAAAGGAGGTAATCATATGGCATTAATATTAAGACATGAGCTGCAGTGTGAGCCAGAGGGCTGTACTGTTATCATTCACATTGATCCGCTTATCACTGAGTTTTCCAAGGAATTCGACGGGTGCAATCCTTTAGAGAACAAAAGCTTCATAGAGCTGATACAGTGTTATGTCAAAGAAAATTTCCCGGATTTGAATATCAAATTGGTTAAAATTATGATTGGATCTGTTGTCATTGCAAGTGTATCGTTTAGCGGAATTGTTGCAGGGGATGTTACTAACACAAGCTCCTCCTACAGCCAAACTTCATATACAAGCTACACTGTCATTTCAGGGGATACCTTATGGCTTATTGCTAATAAATTTAAAACAACAATAATTGAACTAAAAGAGCTAAACAATCTAGTTTCGGATAGTCTTCTAATGGGACAGGTGCTTAAGATACCCTCTGCAGCTCCAGCCTACACAACATACAAAGTTACCTCTGGAGATTCGCTTTATATCATCTCAAAGCGTTTCAATGTATCCATTTCAACAATTAAGACCCTTAATAATCTTACTACAGAAACGATCAATATCGGGCAGATATTAAAAATTCCCGTTACCGCTGCCCCTGTTCCACCAACTCCAACACCAGACACTACATCTAATTATACAGTTGTAAGCGGTGATACCCTTTGGGTAATCGCAACCAGGTTCAAAACTACAATTTCTAATATAAGAGAGTTAAATCATTTGGATTCTGACATGCTATTTGTTGGGCAGGTTTTAAAAGTGCCTGCTGGGTCAGAGCAGACTCCGGCCCCTGCTCCTGCTCCAGCTCCCATTCCCCAAGAACCTTCAATATCATATATCACACATAAGGTTGTATCTGGAGATAACCCGTGGAATCTAAGCATCAAATATGGAATACCTTTAGCGGAGCTTTTGAAAGTAAATGGCTTTACCCAAAGCACCATGTTAAATATTGGCCAAGAAGTAAAAATACCCGTTCACAACATACCAATCAAGCCTACCCCTGGACCACAATATGGAGAGCGACTAGATTGGTGGACAGAAGCACAGTACGTTTTTGCAATCAACAAGACAGCTAAGATTATTGATTTTGCAACAGGGAAAAGCTTTTATATCAAGCGTACCACTGGTGCTTTTCATGCTGATTGTGAGCCATTGACGGCTTCAGATGCTGCAGCAATGAAGCAAATATGGGGAGGTGCCTATTCTTGGACTACCAGAGCGGTCATCGTGGAGGTAGCCGGAAGGAGAATCGCTGGTTCTATATCCTCAATGCCCCATGATGTACAGACCATATTGGACAATGACTTCAATGGTCACTTTGATTTGCATTTTTATAATAGCACTCGGCATAAGGACAATTTGATTGATCCCTACCATCAAAAACAGATCAATATCGCTGCCGGTATTGCAGAATAATATTCTATCAAGGAGGAAAATAATTCCTCTGGTAGAATAGTTAATTTATATAGAATAAGGGGGCTAGATACAATGCAATACAGGGAATTTGGAAAACTGGATTTTAAAGTGTCTACTTTGGGCTTTGGCTGTATGAGGATGCCGCTCCAAGCTGCTTCAGGGGAGCCTGATATGGCAAAAATTGATGAAGTGCAATCCATAGAGATGATTAGACATGCCATTGACAATGGGGTAAACTACATAGACACTGCATACCCGTATCACGGAGGGCAAAGTGAAGTATTAGTAGGAAAAGCCCTAAAGGATGGATACAGAGAAAAAGTCAAGCTTACAACCAAAATGCCTATTTGGATGATAAAATCCATAGAAGATTGTGACAAATATCTAAGTGAACAGCTGCAAAAGCTTCAGGTAGATTATATAGATTTCTATCTGCTGCATGCCATGAACAAAGAACGATGGAATAAGGTCAAAGAGCTTGGCATACTTGACTTTATAGACAAAGCCATTCTAGAAGGTAAAATAAAGCATGTTGGCTTTTCCTTCCATGAAGATATCGATTTCTTTCAGGAAATGCTAGATGCTTATGACTGGGCTTTATGTCAGGTACAATTCAATTACATGGAGGATAGACGCTGGGAAGAGGAAATCAAATATGCTGCATCAAAAGGCATTGCAGTTGTAGTGATGGAACCTCTTTTGGGCGGCAAGCTGGCTGGCAATCAGCCTGATGATGTAAGGGCGGAGTTTGACAAGGTAAATGCAGATAGAACTGCTGTAGAATGGGCTTTGAGATGGATACTAAATCATCCAGAGGTTACATTGCTGCTTAGCGGTATGAGCAACCTGCAGCAGGTTGAGGAAAACCTTGAAATAATGGATAAGGCCGTAGTCGATAATTTATCTGCTCAAGAGCTTCAGGTTATTGATAAGGTCAAAGAAATTTATGA
>JAQSYB010000246.1 GCA_029256365.1 Clostridia bacterium | reverse complement strand
TGTTATAAAGTGAGGGATGAAAATGGAAGACAGATTGATAACTCCAAAGATTATAGATGAGGACAATGAAATCGATACAGGCTTAAGACCCAAAACTTTGAATGAATACATTGGACAATCCTCTGCCAAAGAGAAGATTGACATATTTATAAAAGCAGCCAATCAGCGTAATGAGACTTTAGACCATGTATTGCTTTATGGACCTCCGGGACTTGGAAAAACTACATTGGCCAGTATCATTTCAAATGAATTGGGCGTAAACATAAGAATTACTTCAGGACCTGCGATTGAAAAACAAGGGGATTTAGCAGCCATTTTAACCAATTTGAATGAGAATGATGTGCTGTTTATAGATGAAATACATAGATTAAATCGAAGCGTTGAAGAGATTTTATACCCTGCTATGGAAGACTTTGCATTGGATATCATTATTGGCAAGGGTCCTAGTGCAAGATCAATCAGGTTAGATCTGCCAAAGTTTACGATGATTGGAGCAACCACAAGAGCAGGAATGCTTACAAATCCTCTGAGAGATAGATTTGGTGTAATATGTAGGTTGGATTATTATCGAGAAGATGAGCTATATAAAATAGTTACACGGTCAGCAAAAATATTAAAGATACATATAGATGATGAAGGTGCATGGGAAATTGCCAAAAGATCCAGAGGTACACCTAGAATCGCAAATAGGCTTCTGAAACGCGTAAGGGACTATGCTCAAGTAAAAGCAGAAGGTGTCATAGATTTAACAACTGCCGATAAAGCACTGAAGATGCTAGAAGTAGATGACAAAGGTTTAGATGACATAGATAAGAAAATGCTTCTTGCAATCATTCATAAATTTGCAGGTGGACCTGTAGGCTTAGATACCTTAGCGGCTTCAATAGGTGAGGACAGCGGTACCATTGAGGACGTATATGAGCCATATTTGCTGCAAATTGGCTTTATCAATAGAACACCCAGAGGCAGAACAGCTACAGACCATGCTTATAGGCATCTTGGTATAGAAAGACTATAGGTATAAATGCCGTGTACGATTTGGTACATGGTTTTTTTATTTATTGCATAAAATCTCAAATTTAGTCAAATTAAGACTTTTTCATCATTTAATATTAAGGAAAATTAATGTATAATGGTCTTAGCTTGTACAAAGGGGGAATTTAAGATGCAGTCAACACATAGAAACGGTATTCGATTTTTTACAATAATTTTAACAGCTATATTCATGATCGCCAGCTTTCATATTACATATGCAGCACCTAATATACCTCAGAATATCAAAATAGGGTTAAGCTACAACAATGCTGCCAATGACAACTTTGTAATAAAAAGCGATGGAGGTATGAAGATCAGCGTAAATAGCGGCACAAGCTATACGGAGCTTCTAAGCTATACTGGAGCTTCAGGTTTAAAAATTCGAAAGGATTCATATTATAATATTATCAACTACAAGGAAACTGAGATAAATTATGTAAAGGCAACGCAATATGCAGGAGAGTTAATTGGGCCTTATCATATTCAAATAGGTGATGTTTATGCAGATTTCAATTCTGCAAAGGTGGTTGCTGACAGCATGGCGCCATTCAGTCAAACAGTTTTTGTGGCATATGACAAAGGATGGAGAGTATGGGCACAGCTTTATTTGACAGAAGAGGAGTGCTTAGCGAAAATTCAACTTTTCAAAAATGAAATGCCAAGCAACAATTATTCTGTTGTAGCTCCCAATAAAATGAGAGTACAGATTTTTGATGCTGCTACAGGAAAACTTTTATATATCGTGAATGCAGAGACTGACATCAAGCTTGAACCTTTAACCACTGACAGTGCGGTACCGATAATGTTCTTTGGGACCTTAAAATATAGAGGGACGCTATTTTTAAAAAGAATAGCGGAAGGACATATTAATGTATATAATGAACTTCCTTTTGAAGAATACCTTTATGGAGTGGTGCCAGCAGAAGTACCATCATCATGGCATATGGAAGCTCTTAAGGCGCAAGCTGTAGCGGCAAGGAATTATGGTATATTGAACATTGGCAGGCATACAGCAAACGGTTTTGATTTATGCAATGGACAGCATTGTCAGGCCTATAGAGGGTTCAGTCATGAAAACACCAAGACCAATCAGGCTGTAGATGAAACAAAGGGCAAATTGGTTTACTATAATGATAAGCTTATAAATACTTATTTTCACTCTAGCAGTGGCGGGCGCACAGAAAACAGCGAAAATGTATGGACTGACGCTTTGCCTTACATTCGATCTGTGGACGATCAGTACAGCTTGGGAAGCCCCCACGACAATTGGACGAAGCAGTATTCTAAAAACGATATCAAAACAAAATTAACAGCAAATAAGATTGATATTGGTGAAATCATTGATGTTGTACCACTAAAGTATAGCAGCAATGGTAGGGTAACACTGCTTGAAATTAGAGGAACAAAGGGATTTACCCAGCTTGCTAAGGAAAGAATTCGAAGTATAATGGGATCCTCTGATATAAGAAGCATTTGGTATAATATATCAACAGATGCTGACCTATATGTAAAGGACAGTTCGGATCTTAAGCCGCAGAAGGAAAGAGCTTCAGGACTTTATGTAATGTCTGCCAATGGAGTTCAAAAGTTAAATAACAGCAGCAACAAATTAATGATTAAGAGCCAGAATACCACTGCCAATGTCAAGATGATACCTGAGAATTATACTTTCTCTGGAAAAGGATGGGGCCACGGACTAGGTATGAGTCAATATGGTGCAAAAGGTATGGCAGAACAAGGGTTTAATTATATACAAATACTGGAATACTATTATACAGGTGCAAAAGTCAAGTAGAAAGAAGGCTAGATATGAATCTAAAGGATTTTTCCTATGAATTGCCTGAGGAGCTTATAGCGCAAGAACCTCTTGAAAAAAGAGATGCCTCGAGGCTTTTGGTATTAAATAAAGAAAATGGTGAGATAAAGCATAATACATTTCGGGATATAATTACATATTTAAAAAAGGGAGATTGTCTGGTATTGAACAATACTAGAGTGATTCCCGCAAGGCTATATGGAGTAAAAAAAGATACTGGAAGTAAAACAGAGTTCTTACTACTGAAACAGGTGGAAAAGGATATCTGGGAGGTAATACTTAGACCAGGTAAAAAGGCTCAGATAGGTGCCAGATTTGTATTTGGGGAAGATGAGCTGGAAGCTGAAGTATTGGATATTATTGAAGGCGGCAATAGAATAGTAAAATTCTATTATGAAGGGATATTTGAGGTTGTATTAGACAGACTGGGAAATATGCCCCTTCCTCCCTATATAACGAAGACCCTTGAGGATAAAGAAAGATATCAAACGGTGTTTTCCAAACATAAAGGCTCAGCAGCAGCTCCAACTGCAGGTCTGCATTTTACTCCAGAACTGCTTGGGGAAATACAGCAAATGGGAGTTAAACTAGCTTATATCACGCTGCATGTTGGCTTAGGCACCTTTCGACCTGTGAAAACAGAAAATAT